>JAHHSD010000009.1 GCA_020025425.1 Oscillospiraceae bacterium | reverse complement strand
GGATCAGGCCCAGCCCCACCCGGCCCCAGCAGTCCCAGCGGATGGCAGAGAGGCTGCCCTCCAGGGCGAGGGCGGCCCCGGACAGACCGGCCACCAGGGCGTGGCCCTCGCTGGTGGGCAGACCCAGCAGCCAGGCGGCGCAGGCCCAGAGCACCACGGCGGACATGGCGGCGCACAGGGCGCACAGGGTCCGCTCCGGCTTTCCGGAGAACTGGGCGATGGAGTAGACCGTCCGGGCCACCTCCGGGCGCCAGAGGGTGAGGGCCAGCACCCCCAGGCAGTTGCACACCGCCGCCAGAAGCACCGCCCGGCGGAAGGACAGGGCCCCGGTGACCACCGCACAGGCGATGGCGTTGGGGGCGTCCGTCCAGCCGTTGACCAGGAGGACAGCCAGGGTCAGACCCACGGAGAGGGCCATGGCGAGGGAGCGGAGCAGCTGGAAGAGAAAATCGGCGGGGGAGAGGGGCATGGACATCACCTGCTTTCCCCCTACCTTATGGACGTGCCGGGGGGAATATGACCTCAATCATGGAGGGCGGCAGACACCCGCATCAGGGTCTCCTCGTGGGTGAAGTCCACCAGATGGGTGTAGATGCGGCCGGTGATGGCCGGGGTGGAGTGGCCCAGGGCCTTTCCGATGTCAAAGAGGGGGGCGCCCTGGGAGGAGGCCACCGTGGCGAAGGAGTGGCGCAGTCCGTGGAAGGTCAGCGGGGGCAGGCCGTTTTTCTTCACAAACCGGGAAAAGACCAGGGACAGGGCGTTGGGGGAGTAAGGGTGCCCGTGGCGGTTCAGCAGGACGTGGCCGGTGGCCCCGTAGTCCCCGCCCTGAATGGCCTGCTGCGCCCTCTGGCGGTCCCGCTCCTTTAAAAGCAGGGTGTACAGCTCGTCCAGCAGGTAGAGGGAGCGGACGGAGGAGCGGTTTTTGGTCTCCTTCTGGACCACGTTGGCCCCGCAGGCGGTGCGGGCGGCCCGGACGTGGAGCAGACGCTGGTCGAAATCAATGCTACTCCACAGCAGACCGCAGATCTCCTCCCGCCGCAGCCCCATGCCGGCGGCGATCTTCACAGGCAGCTCCAGCCAGTGGCCCTCCACAGCGGCCCACAGCCGGCGCAGCTCCTCCCGGTCATAGAAGTGGGCCTCGTTGACCGTGGAGCGGGGCGGCTCCACCCGGTCCATGGGGGAGGAATCCAGCTGGTCTTGGCGCACCGCCACCCGCAGGGAGGCGGCCAGCAGATCGTGGTGGTGGCGCACGGTGTTGGCCGAGAGCCCCACGCTCTGGGCCATGGTCAGGTAGTACTCCTGGATCCTCTGGGGGGTGAGCTTGGAGAGGGGGATGTCCCCCAGATGGGGAAAGACGTGGTTGTCGATGATCTTCTGGTAGGAGTAGGTGGTGGTTTCCGCCCGGTTGGGGCGGACGATGTTCTCCATCCAGTAGTCCAGCCACTGGCCCAGGGTCTGCTCGTCCCGGGCCGTCCTGCGCCGCCGGTTCCGCAGGGCCAGGAACTGCTCCAGCCCCGTCCGGGCTGCGGCCAGGGTGGTGTAGGTGCGGTAGTGGCGGATGCGCTGTCCTGTGTGGTCCACCCCCTGTTCCATATGGACGTAGTAGAGATCCCGAATATCGTCGTAGGCGATGTTCCGCTCTACTCTTTTTCTTGACATGGTGTTAAACCTCCTTTTTTGCTGCCGGGCGCAGAAGCCGGCCCGGACCCTTGAAAAGAATAGTATATCAGCAGAAAATGGCCCAGACCAGTGGAAGCATGGGGGCGGAACGGGAGGGGCGGGAGAGAAATTTTTCGCGAAACAGGGAAAAAGGCGTTGAGCCATCCGCTGAGACGATGTAAAATAGCGCTATAATATAGGGATTCCCATAGGAACATAAAAAAGGATGGAACTGCCATGCGTACCAGACCAAAGATATACATTGATGGAAAAGAGGGGACCACCGGCCTTCAGATCTACCAGCGCCTGGGCGGACGGTCGGACCTGGAGCTGCTCCTCATCGACGAGGAGAAGCGGAAGGACCGGGAGGAGCGGAGAAAGCTCCTGAACGCCGCCGATCTGGTTTTCCTCTGCCTGCCGGACGCCGCCGCCGTTGAGGCGGTGGAGCTGGTGGAAAACCCCAATACCCGGATCATCGACGCGTCCACCGCCCACCGCACCGCGGCGGGCTGGACCTACGGCTTCCCCGAGCTGCGCAAGGGGCAGAGAGAGGCCATCGCCGCCTCCAGCCGGGTGGCAAATCCGGGCTGCCACGCCACCGGCGTCATCAGCATTGCGGCCCCTCTGGTGGAGCTGGGCCTGCTGCCCCGGACGGCAGAGCTGTCCGCCTTTTCCCTCACGGGCTACTCCGGGGGCGGGAAGAAGATGATCGCCCAGTATGAGGGGGCGGACCGGGACCCACTGCTGGACAGCCCCGGGGCCTACGCCCTGGGCCAGGCCCACAAGCATCTGCCTGAGATCCAGGCGGTGTGCGGACTGGAGCGTCCGCCGGTGTTCTGCCCCATTGTGGCCGACTACTACAAGGGAATGGCCACCACCCTGCCCCTCCATATGGATCAGCTCAGAGGGGTGTCCGCCCTGGAGCAGGTGTGGGAGGCGCTGCGGGACCACTACGCCGGGGAGAAGCTGGTGGAGGTCCTCCCTTTGAACGGGGCGGGGGACAAGCTCTACGGCGGGGCCATGGCCGGGAAGAGCGGCCTGCAGCTGGCGGTGGCCGGCAGCGACCAGCGCTTTACCATTACCGCCCTCTTTGACAATCTGGGTAAGGGGGCCTCCGGGGCCGCCGTCCAGAATATGAACCTGATGCTCGGCTTTGAGGAGACCGCCGGCCTGGAGGGCTGAGCGGCCCGGCTGAAAGGAGTAACACGATGATAAGAGAGATTTCCGGCGGCGTGTGCGCCGCCCGGGGCTTCCGTGCCGCCGGCGTCCACTGCGGCGTCAAGGCGGGCAGCAGCCCGGATAAGAGGGACCTGGCCATGATCCTGTCCCAGCGGGTGTGCGCCGCCGCCGCCACCTATACCCGGAACCGGGTGAAGGCCGCGCCCCTGCATGTGACCATGGACAACCTGAAAAACCGTCGGGCCTGGGGCGTCATCGCCAACAGCGGCAACGCCAATGCCTGCTGCCCCCGCAGCCGGGAGAACGCCCTGGCCATGTGCGCAGGGGCCGCCCAAGCCGTCGGCCTGACCGCTGAGGATTTCGTGGTGGCCTCCACCGGCGTCATTGGCCAGACCATCAATATCGGGGCCATTGAGGCCGGAATCCCCGCCCTGGCCGCCGCCCTGAGCGCGGAGGGCTCCGACCAGGCCGCCCGGGCGATCATGACCACGGACACCATCAAAAAAGAGACGGCCCTGGCCTTTGAGGTGGGGGGCAGAGAGGTCCGTCTGGGGGCCATCGCCAAGGGCTCCGGCATGATCCATCCCAATATGGGCACCATGCTGTGCTTCATAACCACGGACTGCGCCATCAGCGGGGAGCTGCTGGACCGGGCCATCCATCAGGTGGTCCCCCGCACCTTCAACCGGGTGACGGTGGACGGGGACACCTCCACCAACGACATGTGCGTGGTGCTGGCCAACGGCATGGCGGAGAATCAGGAGATCCAGGCCGAGGGGGCGGAGTACGACGCCTTTGTGTCGGCCCTGGAGCAGCTGTGCCGCACCCTGGCCCGGAGCATCGCCAGGGACGGCGAGGGGGCCGGCCGGCTGGTCACCTGCGCGGTGTCCGGTGCGGACAGTGAGGAGAGCGCCGAGGGCCTGGCCAAGGCCGTGGTGGGCTCCTCCCTGGTGAAGGCGGCCATGTTCGGTACCGACGCCAACTGGGGCCGGGTGCTGTGCGCCATGGGCTACTCCGGAGTGGAGTTCGCACCTGAGCGGGTGGATGTGACCTTCCGCTCCGCCGCCGGGGCTGTCCCCGTGTGCCGCATGGGAGAGGGCCTGGCCTTTGACGAGGAGAAGGTCAAGGAGGTCCTCAGCCGGGACGAGGTGGTCATCGCCATTGACGTCCACCAGGGGAACTTCGGCGCGGAGTGCTGGGGCTGCGACCTGACCTATGACTATGTAAAAATAAACGGGGACTACCGCACCTGAGGGCGGCCCGACAAAAAGGAGAGTCCGATATGACGCTTGAAGAGATCAAGGCCCTGGACCGGCAGTATATCATGCCCACCTACTCCCGTTTCCCCGTGGCAGTGGACCACGGCCAGGGGGCCACGGTGTGGGACGTGGAGGGGAAGGAGTACATCGACTTCACCTCCGGCATCGGGGTCAACAGCCTGGGCTATAACCACCCCCTGTGGACCAGGGCGGTGAGCGAGCAGGCGGCCAAGCTGGGCCACATCTGCAATCTGTTCTACTCCGAGCCCTATGTGCGGGCGGCGGAGCGGCTGTGCAGCCGCTCCGGGATATGCAACGTATTTTTCGCCAACTCCGGTGCGGAGAGCAACGAGGGCATGATCAAGCTGGCCCGGAAATATTCCTTCGACCGCTATGGCAAGGGCCGGGGGACGGTCATCACCCTGAACAAGTCCTTCCATGGGCGGACCATCACTACCCTGGCCGCCACCGGTCAGGAGGTGTTCCACAACTACTTCTACCCCTTCACAGAGGGCTTCCGCTACGCCGACGCCAATGACCTGGACAGCGTGGAGGAGGTGGCGGGACACGATGTGTGCGCCGTCATGGTGGAGCTGGTGCAGGGGGAGGGGGGCGTGCTTCCCCTGGACCAGGAGTTTGTCCGGAAGCTGGCCCAGCTGTGCCAGAAGCGGGACTGGCTGCTGCTGGTGGATGAGGTCCAGACCGGCATCGGCCGCACCGGCACCCTGTTCGCCTTCCAGCAGTACGGCATCCAGCCCGACGCCGTCTCCTTTGCCAAGGGGGTGGCCGGAGGACTGCCCTTCGGCGGCGTGATGGCCGGAGAGAAGTGCCGGGATGTGTTTACCGCCGGGACCCACGGCACCACCTTCGGGGGCAACCCGGTGTCCGCGGCCGCGGCCTGCCAGGTGCTGGATCTGCTGGACGACGATTTCCTGCAAGGGGTCCGGGAGAAGGGGAGCTACCTCAGAGAACAGATCGAGGGGATGGACCTGCCCTGCCTGGGGGAGACCCGGGGCCTTGGCATGATGATCGGCGTGGAGGTCAGGGGAGAGCGGACCAACCGGGAGCTGGCGGAAAAGCTGGTGGAGAACGGCCTGCTCATCCTGACTGCGGGACAGGGTCTGCGCCTGCTGCCCCCTCTGGTCATCACCCGGGAGGAGATGGACCGGGGTCTGGCCATCATGCGGGAGACCCTGGGCGCTCTGACTTAACAGCATAAAAAATGGCCCCGGGTCCAAATCGGACCCGGGGCCATTTTTTATGCTTCGCTCAGCTCTGCCAGCAGCTGGGGCAGCTCACTCTCCCCCAGCACCCGGATGCCGTGGTCGGTGAGCAGTCGGGCGGCCACCCCCTGACCGGGGATCAGGGTGCGGGAGAAGGAGCCGTCATAGATCTCCCGCCCCCCGCAGGAGGGGCTTTTCTCCTTCAGCACCGCCACGGTGCAGCCGTGCTGCGCCCCAACGGCCAGGGCCTGCTCCGCCCCGGCGCAGTAGGCGGCGGTGACGTCCTCTCCGGTGCGATTGACCACCCGGCCGTCGGGCTGGACCTCGGCGGGGGGACGGGGTGTGGGCAGACCGCCCATCACCTCGGGACAGACGGAGATCAGGGTGTGGCCCCGGGCCTCCAGCTCCCTCAGAATGGGGTCGGGCTTGGAGGCCCCGTCGTATCGGCAGGGGGTGCCCAGCAGACAGGCACTGACCAGAATGTTCAAGGGAACAACTCCTTTCGGCAAAAGACAGAAGGGAAATAAATGGAAAATGGCGCCGCTGTGCGGCGCCATTTGTGAGATCAGTGGTTCAGGTAATATTTCACCAGCGTTTGCAGCAGCTCGTCCCGGTCGATCTTGCGGATCATGGCGCGGGCGTTGTTGTGGTTGGTGATGTAAGTGGGGTCCTCGGAGAGGATGTATCCCACGATCTGATTGACCGGATTATAGCCCTTTTCCTGAAGGGCCTGATAAACGGTGGTCAAAATCGCCTTGATTTCCAGATCCCGCTGATCACCCAGTCGAAATTTTCTAGTCAGATCCATTTCCATAGCAGGGCCCCCTTTTTCTAGTAGCTAGGTATAGTGTACTCCAAAATTTCCATTTAGTAAAGTCCTGAGTTTCGTTTTTCCAAAGAAATTCAGTGGAAGGAGTACACTCAGGGGTGGGCCACGGCCTCAGCCACCCGGATTCCGTCCACGGCGGCGGAGACGATGCCGCCGGCGTAGCCCGCGCCCTCACCGCAGGGGTAGAGTCCCCGCAGGTCGGACTGGTACTGCTGATCCCGCAGGATGCGCACCGGGGAGGAGGACCGGGTCTCCACGCCGGTAAGTACAGCGTCGGGGGCGGCGAAGCCGTGGAGCTTGCGGTCCATGAGGGGCAGGGCCCCGCGCAGGGAGTCGGCCACCGGATCGGGCAGGCAGCGGCTCAGATCGGTCCACACCACGCCGGGGCGGTAGGTGGGGGCAATGCTGCCGGGACCGTCGGAGGGGCGATTGGCCAGAAAGTCGGCCACCCGCTGGGCGGGGGCGCGGCAGCTTTGTCCGCCCAGTTCCCAGGCGGCCTTCTCCCACCGGTCCTGGAACCGGGCGCCCGCCAGCACGTCCCCGTCGGGGAAGTCCTCGGGACCCACCCCCACCAGGAAGCCAGCGTTGATGTTCTCGCCGTCCCGGGCCCGCAGGCTCATGCCGTTGGTGACCACCTGCTCCGGGCCGGAGGCGGCGGCCACCACCTGTCCGCCGGGGCAGACGCAGAAGGTGAAGGCGGAGCGGCCGCTGGGCAGATGGCAGGCCAGCTTGTAGTCGGAGGGGGGCAGCTGCGACCAGGCCGGGCCGTACTGGCTCAGGCTGACGTCCGCCTGCTTCTGTTCGATGCGCACACCGATGGCGAAGGGCTTTTTCTCCATAGGCACGCCGGTGTCCCGCAGCATTTGGAAGGTGTCCCGGGCTGAGTGGCCGGGGGCCAGGACGAGGGCGTCGCAGTCCAGGGTGTACTCCCCCTGATCGGATACCACCACCGCCCCGGTGAGGGTCCCGCCGCTGTGACAGAGCTTCTCCAGCCGATGGCCGAAGCGGATGTCGCAGCCCAGGGAGATGAGCTCCTGCCGGACGGTTTTCACCACCTGGCGGAGCACGTCGGTGCCGATGTGGGGCTTGTGGGAGTATAGGATGTCCGCCGGGGCGCCCGCGGCCACCAGGGACTCAAATACGGTGGAGATGCGGGGGTCGTGGGTGCCGGTGGTCAGCTTGCCGTCCGAGAAGGTGCCCGCCCCGCCCTCGCCGAACTGCACGTTGGAGCTGGGGCACAGGGTTCCGGTCTCCCAGAAGTGCTCCACGTCGGCGGTGCGCCGGTCCACATCCCGGCCCCGCTCCAGCACGATGGAGGGGATGCCGGCCCGGGCCAGATACAGGGCGGCAAAGAGGCCCGCCGGGCCCATGCCCACGATCACCGGGGGCAGCTTGGAGCTGCGGGTGACCTTGGGGAACACATAGGGCTTTGGGGTGTAGAGACTGACGTTTTTGCCGGGGGCATTGCGCACCACCCGCTCCTCATCGGGGAGGGAGACGTCCACAGTACACACATAGTGGACCTGATGCTTATTGCGGGCGTCGATGGATTCCCGGGCCAGAGTCATCTGGTCCAGCTGGCCGGGGCGGACGCCCAGGGCCTTGGCGGCCCGCTTTTTTAATTGCTCCATGCCGCCGTCCAGAGGGAGGGGCAGGCTGCTGATTCGTATCATAGTATCACCGCAGACAGTCTACCATACTCTCTCCGGAAAGAAAAGCAAAAAATAGATTGACAATATCGAGACACGATATTATACTGAGGGCGAGAAATATCGAGACACGATATTGGAGGAAAACGCCATGGGAAAAGAGTCGCTGAAAAGCCTGACGGAGAGCATGTTCTATGTCCTGCTGGCCCTGCTTCACCAGGAGCGCTGCGGCACGGAGATCGTGGCCTGTATCGACGAGATGACAGCGGGGCGGGTCCCCCTGGGACCGGGGACCCTGTACACCATTTTGGGAAAATTCCAGGAGGAGGGCCTCATTGCAGAGACCGCCGTGGAGGGGCGGAAAAAGACCTACGGGATCACCGAGCGGGGCCTGGCCATGTACCGCCGGGAGCTCTCCCGTCTGCGCCTGTGCGTGGAGGACGGGGAGCGGGCGGGCCGGGAGCCGGTGAAAATCGTCCCCTCCAGTCAGGATACAGAATAGGAGGCGTCAGATATGGCAAACCAGAAAGTCAATCAGATGGGAGAACACCTGCCTGCCGGGATCACCGATCTGGCAGCCAACGAGACCTGGCTGGAGGACAGGGCAAAGGCCGGCTGGCTGCCCGTCCGGATCAACCGCTGGGGCCGCGTGCTCTTTGAGAAGGGGGAACCCACGCAGACAGCCCGGTATCGGTTCCAGATCCTCCAATCTGACCGGGAGAAGGAGCCCGGCCAGGAGCAGATGGAGCTGAATCAGGCCTTCGGCTGGCGCTATCTGGGGACGGTCCCCCACTATTACCACCTGTGGTGCACCGACGATCCGGCCGCCCCGGAGCTGGACACCGAGCCCACCCTCCAGGCGGAGAGCTATCGGAACATGCTCCGCCGGGAGCTGCGCTCCGACTGTGTCTGTACCTTGGGCGTGAACGCGGTGATCATCGCCCTGATGCTCTGGGAGCTGCTGTCAGACCGGGGCTGGTTCCTGCTGGAGCGGGTCCGCAGCTTTATGCCGGGCTGCCTGATCCTCTTTACGCTGCTGGTGTCCTGCGAGGTCGTGAGCATTTGGCTGCAGTACCGCACCCTGAAGCAGGATATCCGCAGGCTGAGTGCCGGGATCTCTCTGGAGCGGCCGGCGGAGTATCGGCGGAAAAAACGGCGCATCCAGCTTGTCTCATGGGGCACTTTCGCCCTGGTGTGGGTGCTGTTCCTGAGCAGGAATGCTGGGGCGCCCAAGCCTGTGGGCGTCCCCTCCGAGTATGGGACCAGGCCGCCGGCGGATACAGTTTACCTGGACCTGTCGGCACTGGAGGATGTGTCCTTTGACGAGGAGGACCGGAGCTATCAGATCAGGACCAAGATCAATGAGCTGGTCCCCCGGATGTGGTTCGTCCGGCAGAACGCCGGTTATCCGGATGCGGGGGACGCCGTACTGGATACGGAATACTACCACGCCCTGACAGAGGGCCTGGCCGCCCGCCTGGCGCAGGAGCTGGTGAACGAGTATCAGTGGAAGAAGCAGAATGAGCAGGATATGATTCCGGTGGAGCCCGGCATGCTGGACGGCTTCTGGTGGATGAGGGCAGAGTCGGCGGATGGGACCGGGGAGCACTGGCAGTACGCCGTGGCCCTCCGGGGGCAGAACGTAATGGGCCTCATCTATCGGGGCCGGGAGGACCTGCGGGAGCACAGGGACCTCATTGCGCAGCTTCTGGAAAGTCGGGGCTGAATCCCAGGGCGGAGACAGGAAAATTTCCCGTCTCCGCCCTGTTTTTCTGTCAATTTTCAGAGTGATGTGGTATGATGGGGAAAACAGAGAGGAGGAGGGCACAATCGTACTCAGCTATGATCAGATGGGGGATATGCTGGAGGAGATCGCAGAGCAGTTTCCCGAGGCCTTTTACCGGGAGCTGGACGGCGGCATCCAGCTGGAGCGTCAGGCCATGCCGGACCCCACCTTCCCCGACAACGACATATTCATCATGGGCCAGTACTGCCACGACGCCCTGGGCCGGTATATCCGGCTGTACTACGGCTCCTTCGCCATACTGATGGCGGAGAAGGACGAGGAGGAGTGGCGGGAGGAAATTTTCAGAACCGTCGCCCATGAGTTTACCCACCATATGGAGGAGTCCGCCATGCTCCATGCGCTGGACGACAAGGACGAGGCCATGGTGGCCCAGCTGCTGGAGAAGTATGGCGGCCCAGACGAGGGGGCGCGGTAGATGGAGAGACAGGGAGGGCCGGTGGTCGGCCGCTTTGCCCCCAGCCCCAGCGGGCGGATGCACCTGGGCAACCTGTGGTCCTGTCTGCTGGCCTGGCTGGCGGCTCGGAGCGCCGGTGGACAGATGGTGCTCCGTCTGGAGGACCTGGACCCGGACCGGTGCCGGCAGACTTACTGCGACCAGGTCATGGCGGACCTGGAGTGGCTGGGCCTGGACTGGGATAACACCCCGGTCTATCAGAGCCGGCGCACCGAGCTGTACGCCCAGGCCTTCCGGCAGCTGGAGGAGCGGGGGCTCATCTATCCCTGCTACTGCACCCGGGCCGAGCGGCTGGCGGCCAGCGCACCCCACCGCAGCGACGGCGTCCAGATCTATTCCGGCCGGTGCCGCAGGCTGACCCGGGAGGAGCGGGAGGAGCTGGGCAAAACCAGGCATCCCGCCTGGCGGGTGGCCGTCCCGGCGGAGGAGATCACCTTCCGGGACAGACTCCAGGGGGACTATACCGAGCTGCTCAGCCGGGACTGCGGCGACTTCATCCTGCGCCGGTCGGACGGGGTGTACGCCTACCAGCTGGCCGTGGTGGTGGACGACGCCCTGATGGGGGTCACCCAGGTGGTCCGGGGGAGAGATCTGCTGGACTCCACCCCCAGACAGTGCTGGCTCCAGGAGAGCCTGGGCTATGATCGGCCGGAATACGGCCACATCCCCCTGCTGTGTGCCGGGGACGGCAGACGGCTGGCCAAGCGGGACCGGGATCAGGAGCTCACCGCCCTGAAGGAGCGGTACACCGCCCAAGAGCTGGTGGGGCGGCTGGCCTGTCTGGCCGGACTGCTGGACCGGCCGGAGCCCATGACCCCCAGGGAGCTGATCCCCCTGTTTGCCTGGGAGAAGCTGCCACGGGAGGACATCCGCGTGGACAACTGGTAAATTGGATTCTAAATCTGCCACAGAGAGAAACAACTGATCGGCAGTCGAAAAAGAGAGGAGCGTTTTTATGAAGAAAAGTATCAGAATGCTGCTGTGCGGCACAGCCGCAGCCCTGCTGCTGAGCACCGGTGTGTCAGCTGCCGGCCGGGAGGTATCGGTGGAAATCAACGGTCAGCCGCTGACCTTCAGCGAGGCGGCCCCCCAGATCGTGAATGACCGGACCTATCTGCCCTTCCGGGCGGTCTTTAATGCCCTGGGCTTTGCGGACGAAAATATCACCTTCCAGCCCCAGCAGCGCCAGGTCAAGGCGGTGAAGGATGGTATGGAGATCTCCATGGTCATCGGCGAGAACCGGCTGACCGTGGTGGAGAAGGGGGAGACCCGGGTGATCGACACTGATGTCCCCGCCTTCATCGACGCCAATCTGGGCCGCACCTATGTCCCCGCCCGCTTCGTCTCTGAGGCGGCTGGCTATCGGGTGGGCTGGAACAACGGCACCAGCACCGTGATCATCGACGATGTGGAGACCATTTTGGCGTCCGACCAGGCCACCTACAACAAGCTGGAGGACCTGACGGCTTACCTGGAGAAGGTCCGGGACGTCCAGCCGGTCAAGCTGGATGGCAAGTACAGCATGATCGCGATGGAGGGCGAGGAGAAGATGGAGCTGCAGGGCAGCATCCAAAGCCTCAGTGACGAGAAGGGCGGCATGGAGGGCGCCCTGGATATGGCCATTTCCGGTCGCATCCAGGGGAAGGACCTGTCCACCATGATTCCCGAGCCCATCAGGCTGGATCTGCGTGGGGACAGCAGCACCGGCGACTTCTATTTCCGTGCAGCCAATCTCCAGAACGTCGTGGACAGAGAAACCTGGTACCACCTGAAGCTGGACCTGCCCCAGGAGGTGCAGCAGTTCAATCAGCTGGACCTGACCCAGCTGAAGGGTAAAAACGGCAGGGAGACCGCCCACAATCTGGTGCGGGCCATGGCGGAGAACAACCCGGCAGTGGGCACCTGGAAGCTGCTGGAGGGCTTCCGGGCGCTGCTGAGCGACCAGGCCCTGAAGCAGACAGAGGGCGGCTGGCAGGCTGAGCTGGCCCTGGAGCAGTACAAGCTCACGGTCATGGTCGCAGGCAATGAAAAGAATGTCAACGGCTACGCAGTAGGGATCGAGCACCAGGAGAATGGTCAGACCGTGGCCCTGGAGGGCGGCGTGGTCGGAGATATGGTTGAGGTTACCTTTTCCCAGAAGGGTGGCAGCAGGACCACGGTGCTGGTGCTGCAGGGCAGCTATGCCAAGTCGGACCGCACTCCCATGACCACCCCCGCCGCCGGCGAGAAGATCGTGGAGATGAAGGAGAGCCCCCTGCCCGCTCCCGCACCCTGATCGGTCCTGAACTTCGGCATTTGCAGGAAACAGAAAAAAATCCCCGCTGTGAGCGTGCTCACAGCGGGGATTTTTTTCTGCCTGTTATACTGAATGTATTAGTCTTTGGACTCCGCGCCCTCCTCCAGAGGGGACTGGACGCAGACGGACTCCAGCCGCTCCAGCTCCCGGTCCTGCCGGACCAGCCGCTGGGTGATCTCGTTGAGCATGGTGCCGGTCTTGGTCAGCTCGTCGGCGGCGTGGGAGACGGTGGCGTCGATCTGGCTGCGCAGATCGGTGTACTCCCGCTCCACCTGGTCCAGCCACTGGGTCACCTGATCCTGGATGTGTTGGGCCTGGCTGTGGGCCTCCTCCAGCACGCCCTGGGCCCGGCGGTGGGCGTCCAGCTCCACCCCGGCGGCCCGGTCCTTGACCGCATCGTAGGCCTCAGCACCGGGACGGAACTTCTCCACCTGCTCCCGAAGGGTGCTGCGCTCCTGATCGGCCTGGGCCAGCTGGGCGGTCAGCTGCTCCACCTGGCTGCGGGCCTCGCTCAGCTGCTGCTCCAGCTGGGCGGTGGACTCCTTCAGCCGGCTGTTCTCCTGCTGGAGCTGTTCCAGCTGGGAGGTGTGCTCCATGTCGATGCCGGACAGCTGGCCGCACTGGCTCTGGGCCTCCTCAAGCTGGCTGCGCAGCTCCTCGACCTGCTTGGTGTTCTCCTGCGCGACGCTCTCCAGATAGTCCAGCACGTCCTGTCTGTTAAAGCCGCCAAAGACGGCGTTTCTGAATTGATGCTCCATGGCACACCTCTCTCCGGCCCCCGGGGGCCGATCTTGTCATATTTTCGCATTCTAGCACATTGTGTGGAAAAAAACAATTACCTGTGTAAGATTCTTGTGGTGAAAAGGGGAAAATGTGCCCGTTTTTCGGGAAATCCGGTGGTTTGAATTGACGGGAGAAGGTGAAAATGTTATACTACAAACTTAGCTGATTATTATGGAAGGGTGTGTCCTCATGTGGGTTTCTGACCGCTGGAAGGAGTACGAACTGATCGATTGCGGCCGCGGAGAAAAGCTGGAGCGGTGGGGGGACCAGCTGCTGGTCCGTCCCGATCCCCAGGCCATCTGGAACACGCCCCGGGAGCACCGGGGCTGGAAGAAAAATGCCGGGCGGTACGCCCGCTCCTCCACGGGGGGCGGACAGTGGCAGAACAAGTCCATGCCCGAGCGCTGGACCGTGTCCTATGACGATCTGACCTTTAATATCAAACCGATGAATTTCAAGCACACCGGTCTGTTCCCCGAGCAGGCGGCCAACTGGGATTTCGCCCGGGAGCAGATCAAAAACGCCGGCCGGCCGGTGAATGTGCTCAACCTGTTTGCCTACACCGGCGGAGCCACCGTGGCCTGCGCCGCCGCCGGGGCCAATGTGTGCCATGTGGACGCCGCCCGGGGCATGGTGGCCTGGGCTCGGGAGAACGCCAAGAGCTCCGGCCTGGAGAACGCACCCATCCGCTGGATCGTGGACGACTGCGCCAAATTCGTGGAGCGTGAGATCCGCCGGGGCCGGAAGTATGACGCCATCATCATGGACCCGCCCTCCTACGGACGGGGCCCCACTGGCGAGGTGTGGAAGCTGGAGGAGAACCTCTATCCCTTTGTGGAGCTGGTGTCGGGGGTGCTGTCTGACGATCCCCTGTTCATCATCCTCAACTCCTACACCACCGGACTGGCCCCCAGTGTGGTGACCTACATCCTGGAGACCGTGGTCTCCAAAAAATTCGGCGGACACACCGTCTCCGACGAGCTGGGTCTGCCCGTAAGCGAGACGGGACTGGTGCTCCCCTGCGGAGCCACCGGCCGCTGGACGGCCCGCTGAGCCGAAAATATGAAAAATGAGGGAATGACCATGAGCGATACCATCATCGAAGCCCGGGACCTCCGCTTTGCCTACACCGACGCCGAGGGTGTGTCCCCCATCGTGTTGGACGGGGTGGATTTACAGATCCGGGAGGGCTCCTTTGTGGCGGTACTGGGCCACAACGGCAGCGGAAAGTCCACCCTGGCCAAGCATCTGAACGGCATTCTGCTGCCCAGCGGCGGTGCGGTCTACGTCCAGGGCATGGATACCCGGGACGAGAGCAGGCTGCTGGAGATCCGCCGGGCGGTGGGTATGGTGTTCCAGAACCCGGACAACCAGATCGTGGCCAATGTGGTGGAGGAGGATGTGGCCTTCGCCCCGGAGAACCTGGGCGTTCCCCCGGAGGAGATCCGCCAACGGGTGGACGAGGCCCTGAAGGCGGTGGGCATGTACGAGTTCCGGGAGCACGCCCCCCATCTCCTCTCCGGCGGACAGAAGCAGCGGGTGGCCATTGCGGGCATCATCGCCATGCAGCCCCGGTGCATCGTGCTGGACGAGCCCACCGCCATGCTGGACCCCATCGGCCGGGCCGACGTGATGCGCACCATCAAAAAGCTCAACCGCACCCAGGGGGTGACGGTGGTCCTCATCACCCACCACATGGACGAGGCTGCCCAGGCCGACCGTCTGGTGGTCATGGCCCGGGGCAGGGTGGTGGCCGACGGCGACCCCAGAACGGTGTTCCAGGACGTGGAAGGGCTGAAAAAAGTGGGTCTGACCGTGCCGGACACCACCGAGCTGCTCTGGCAGCTGCGCCAGGACGGCCTGGACGTCCCGCTGGACGCCATCAGCGACGAGGAGTGCGCGGCAGCCCTCTACAAGCTGCTCAAGGATTGAACCAGTTGCATGGGCGTGACCGCCGGAGGGCGGCATGTACCCGCTAAAGATAAAGGATGAACCATTATGCAGCCTATCATCGAGACAAAAAAGCTGACCCACATCTACTCCGCAGGCACCCCCTTTGAGCGGGGGGCCCTGGTGGATGTGGATTTTTCCGCCTATCCCGGGGAGTATCTGGGCATTATCGGGCACACCGGATCGGGAAAATCCACCCTGATCCAGCATCTGAACGCCCTGCTCAAGCCCACCTCCGGACAGGTCCTGTTTGAGGGGAAGGACATCTGGTCCGACCCCAAGACCACCCGGGCCACCCGGTTCCAGGTGGGGCTGGTGTTCCAGTACCCCGAGTACCAGCTGTTTGAGGAGACGGTCTATCAGGACATCTCCTTCGGCCCCAAGAACATGGGGCTGGGAGAGGACGAGGTGGACCGCCGGGTCCGGGAGGCCGCCAGATTTGTGGGCCTGCGGGACGACCAGCTGGAAAAGTCCCCCTTTGACCTGTCCGGCGGACAGAAGCGCCGGGTGGCCATCGCGGGCATCATCGCCATGGAGCCCAAGGTGCTGATCCTGGACGAGCCCACCGCCGGTCTGGACCCGGTGGGCGTGGAGTCCATTCTGGGCAACATCCGGGACTACCACGAATCCCACAACGCCACCATCATCCTGGTCTCCCACTCCATGGAGGAGGTGGCCCGGACGGTGGACCGTCTGGTGGTGGTCAATGACGGCGTGATCCCCTTCCGGGGGACCCCCGAGGAGGTATTCTGCCACGGCGAGGAGCTGGAGGCCATGGGCCTGGGCGTGCCCCAGATGACCCGGGTCTTTAACCAGCTGCGGAGCATGGGCGTGGAGCTGCCCCCCTCGATCTACACCATCGAGCAGGCCAGACAGGCCATTCTGGCGGCAAAGGGGGTGTGCTGAGATGGCGCTGAAAGATATTACCCTGGGCCAGTATTTTCCCGGGAAATCCATCATCCACCGGCTGGACCCGCGCACCAAGCTGATGGCCGTGACCCTCTACATCGTGGCTCTGTTCCTGTGCAAGTCCTTTGTCACCTACGCCATGATGTTTGTGGTGCTGGCCCTGTGCATCGGCCTGTCCAGAGTGCCCCTCAAGTCCATCCTGCGGGGCATGAAGCCGGTTCTGTTCATTGTGTGCTTCACGGCCCTTCTGAACCTGTTCTACACCCCGGGTGAGCACGAGCTGTTCCATTTCTGGATCTTCCGCGCCACCTGGGAGGGACTGCTGGCCGCTTTCTATATGGTCATCCGTATCCTGATGCTCATTGCAGGCACCTTCCTGCTGACCTATACCACATCCCCCATCCTACTCACCGACGGCCTGGAGTCCCTGATGAAGCCCCTGAAAAAAATCAGGGTCCCGGTCCATGAGCTGGCCATGATGATGTCCATTGCCCTGCGCTTCATCCCCACCCTGATCGAGGAGACCGACAAGATCATGGCCGCCCAGCGGGCCAGAGGAGCCGACTTTGAGAGCGGCAATCTGATGCAGCGGGCCAAGGCCATGATCCCCCTGCTGGTGCCCCTGTTCATCTCGGCCTTCCGTCGGGCGGATGAGCTGGCGGTGGCCATGGAGTGCCGCTGCTACCACGGCGGCGAGGGCCGCACCCGCCTGCGCCAGCTGAGCTACCAGGCCAAGGACTGGATTGCTCTGGCCCTGTTCCTGGTGCTGACCGTGGCGGTGGGTGTGCTGGGACACTTTGGCCTGTAATTTTTTCCAAAATACAGGAAGTAACAGATTTATGAGAAATATTGCGTTAAAATTGATGTACAACGGCACCGCCTACCACGGCTGGCAGGTCCAGAAAAATGCGGTGACGGTGGCGGAGACCCTGGAAAAGGCGCTGTCCACGGTGGTGTGCCACCCGGTCAAGTGTACCGGGGCGGGCCGTACCGATGCCGGGGTCCACGCAGAGACCTATATTGCAAACTTCCGCACCACCTCCACCATCCCCTGCGACCGGATCCCTCTGGCGGTGAATACCCGCCTGCCCAACGACATCGTGGTGGTCAAGGCCACTGAGGTGCCCGAGGGCTTCAACGCCATCGGCTCCTGCCAGCGGAAGGAGTACACCTACCGGATCTATAACTCCCGGCTGGGCAACCCCTTCTACGTGGACCGGGCCTGGTTCTACCCAAAGCACCTGGACGAGACCGTCATGCAGCGGGCGGCCGACCAGCTGGTAGGCACCCACGACTTCCGGGCGGTGCGCTCCGTGGGTACCGAGACAAAGACCACCGTGCGCACTGTCTACTACTTCGATGTGGAGCGCAAAGGCGATCTCATCGAGTGCCGGGTATGTGCCAACGGCTTCCTTTACAACATGGTCCGGGCCATGGTGGGCACCATCGTCTATGCCGCCGAGGGCAAGCTGGCCCCCGAGGATATCCCGGAGATTTTGGAGTCCGGCAATCGGACCCTGGCCGGCCCGACGGTCCCGGCGGGCGGTCTGTACATGACCAGGCTGTGGTATGAGGAAGCGGTACTGTAACAGCGCCGGTGCGCTCTGACCGGCGGAGAAAAGGTTGAGACAATGAACGAACAAGAGACGCCAAAGAAAAAATGGAAATTTCTGCACCGTCTGCTGGCCCTTCTGACGACAACGGCGCTGCTGCTGGGGGCACTGTTCCTGGTGGTCAATCGGGATACCTATAACCTGGACGCCCTGAAGCGCCGGCTGGCCATGCGGAAGGTGGAGACCAGCGACAGCGGCCAGGCGGCCCCGTTTACCCACGGCGGCGGAGATAACCTCTCCTTTGCCTGCCTGTCAGACGGCATTGTGACCGCCTCCACGGCTGGTATCCGCTACTACACATTCTCCGGAGATCAGTACACGGAGCGGGTGTTCCCCATGGAGTTCCCGGTGCTTACGGCCAATGGCTCCTGCGCACTGGCCTACAATGCGGGCGGTTCCGCGGTGTACCGGTACCAGGGCGGGCAGGAGGCCCAGGTCCTGGAGCTGGAAAAGGGGGGAGAGCTGCTCTCCGCCCGGGTCAATGGGAGCGGCTGGACGGCTGTGACCGCACAGGAGAGCGGGTACAAGGGCTCTGTCCTGGTCTACGACAGCCAGGGGAAGCCGGTATTCCGCGTCAATCGCTCCAGCGTGTTTGTGGCCGATGCGGCAGTGGCCCCGGACTGCAAGTCGGTGGCGATTATCACCCTGGGGGAGAAGGACGGCACCTTTGACAGCGAGCTGCTGGTGTTCCGGCTGGACCGGGAGGAGCCGGTGGCCCAGGTCTCCCTGGGGACCGGGATGCCTCTGGACCTGGATTACGAGAGCGAGCAGATCTGGGTGCTCACCGAAAACGAGCTGATGGCAGTGACCACCCAGGACTGGAAACGGCAGGATTACAGCTTTGGACGCAGCTTTTTGAAACATGCCAGTCTGGACGGCGACGGCTTCGGCCTGGTGCTGCTGGGCCGCTATCGGGCGGGCACCGCCGACCGGGCCCTGTCCATCGGTCCGGACGGACAGGTGCTGGGCCAGGTGGAGCTGAAGGGTCAGACCCTGGACTGCGCCGCCGCCGGCCGGTATCTCTGTCTGCTGACAGGCGGGCAGCTGGTCCTCTATACCAGAGATATGACCCCCTATCGGACACTGGATGACACTCAGGGAGCCCGCTTCACCGCCATGGCGGCAAACGGCAGCGCGCTGCTGGCCGACCGGCAGCAGGCGTGGCTCTATATCCCGGATTGACGGGACGCGGAGATATAAAGGAGATACCCATGACCTATTTGATTGTTGATTTGGCCATTTTGGTGATTTTGGTCCTGTTTTTCTTCCAGGGAAAAAAGAGGGGCTTTGTCCTGACCCTGTGCGGGTCGCTGGCCGTATTTGTGGCCTTCCTGGGGGCGATGATCCTCTCCAACCTGCTGTGCGGGCCGGTGGGACGGCTGGTCCAGCCCGCCCTGGAATCCGGCATCACACAGACGCTGGAGGAACGGACGGACCAGGATCAGTGGCAGCTGGAGCTGCCCGCCGAACCGCAGGCGGAGGAGAAGCCGCTCCTGCCCATCGAGCAGGCCCTGTCCGTGCTCACCGACTCCGCTCTGGTGCGCACCTTTGGGGAGTCTCTGCGCACGGCGGTGCAGGATGGACTGCTGAAGGTGACCAGCTCTGTGGGCAAGACCATCGCGGCCTACCTGGCCCGGGAGGTGTCCCGGATGGTGCTGTTCCTCATTTCCTTCGTTGTGATCCTCCTGGCCTGGAACCTGCTGGCCCGGGCCCTGGACCTGGCCTTCCGCCTGCCGGTGCTCAGCACGGTGAACCGGACCATGGGAGGTGTGATGGGCGTGGTGAAGGGCGGACTGATCCTCTTTGCTGCCGCCTGGCTGTTGAAGGGCAGCTTTTTGCCGCAGCAGGTGGTGGAGGACAGTATTCTGCTGAAATTCTTCTGTGAAAACAGCCCCCTCTCCCTGCTGGAGGGCATGATGGGCCGCTGAGACTGGAAAGAAGAGGGAGTTTTCTCAAAATTCACGACCAGTTCATAATTGTCCGCTATTGTACTGTTTTGCTGGAACGATTACTCTCCTGAAAGGAGTGTTTGAAACATGAATCCTACCATATGCAGCCGCTGCCATAAGAACGTGGCGGTAGTATTTATTACCAGAATGGAGAACGGGGCCGCGAAAAACGAGGGCCTGTGCTTAAAGTGCGCCAAGGAGCTGGGCATCAAGCCCATCGACGACATGATGCAGAAAATGGGCATCACGGAGGACGATCTGGACGCGCTGACCAATGAGATGATGACCGCCTTCGGCGGGGCCGAGGGCCTGGAGGGCCTGATGAACCGGCCCCAGGAGGGCGAGGATGAGGACGACGACGGCCGCACGGCCACCTTCCCCTTCCTGAACCAGCTGTTCAGCACCTCCAACCAGAACCAGGAGGAGCAGGACGCCCCCCGCAAGGAGAAGCAGGGCGGCAAGCAGGACCGCCCCCAGAAGCGGAAGTTTTTGGAGAAATACTGCATCTCCCTGACCGAAAAGGCCCAGCAGGGCAAGCTGGATCAGCTGATCGGCCGGGACCGGGAGCTCCAGCGGGTGATCCAGATCCTGAACCGCCGCCAGAAAAACAACCCCTGCCTCATCGGCGAGCCCGGCGTGGGCAAGACCGCCATTGCTGAGGGGCTGGCCCAGCGCATCGCCAAGGGCGACGTGCCCTACAAGCTGCTGGACAAGGAGGTCTACCTCCTGGACCTGACCGCCCTGGTGGCCGGGACCCAGTTCCGGGGCCAGTTCGAGAGCCGGATGAAGGGCCTGATCGAGGAGATCAAGAAGCTGGGCAACATTATTCTGGTCATCGACGAGGTACACAACATTGTGGGGGCCGGCGACGCCGAGGGCAGCATGAATGCCGCCAATATCCTCAAGCCCGCCCTCAGCCGGGGCGAGCTCCAGGTCATCGGCGCCACTACCATGACCGAATATCGCAAGCACATCGAGAAGGACACCGCCCTGGAGCGGCGGTTCCAGCCCGTGGTGGTGGAGGAGCCCTCCATCCAGGACAGCGTCAAGATCCTGGAGGGTATTGCCCCCTACTACGAGGCCTATCACCAGGTGGTGATTTCTCCCGAGATGTGCCATAAGGCTGTTGTAATGTCGGAGCGATATATTACAGACCGTTATCTGCCTGACAAGGCGATCGACCTGATTGACGAGGCCTGCTCCAACGTGAACCTGAAAAATAAGAACCTGGCCCGTGCGGCCGAGGTGGAGAAGGAGCTGGCCGACCTGAACAAGGAGAAGGAGGTCATGACCGCCGCCGCCACCGATGAGGCCTACGAGCGTCTGGCCGCCATCCGCAGCCAGGAGCTGCGGCTCCAGAGCGAGCAGGATCAGCTCAAGCAGATCCCCGTGCCCGAGCTGACCGAGGAGAACCTGGCCAATGTGATCGAGCTGTGGACCAACATCCCCGCCAGCCAGATCCAGGAGCAGGAGTACCAGCGCCTGTCCCGCCTGGAGAACGACCTGAAGGCCCACATCATCGGCCAGGACGAGGCGGTCAAGTCTGTGGCCGCCGCCATCCGCCGGGGCCGGGTGGGCATTTCCCCCAAGCGCAAGCCGGTCTCCTTCATCTTTGTGGGCTCCACCGGCGTGGGCAAGACCGAGCTGGTCAAGCAGCTGGCCTCTATCCTGTTCAACACCCCCGAGTCCCTGATCCGTCTGGATATGTCGGAGTTTATGGAGAAGCACGCGGTCTCCCGCATTATCGGCTCTCCCCCCGGCTATGTGGGCTATGACGAGGCGGGCCAGCTCACCGAGAAGATCCGCCGCAAGCCCTACTCTGTGGTCCTCTTTGACGAGATCGAGAAGGCCCACCCCGATGTTCTGAACATCCTGCTCCAGATCCTGGACGATGGACATATTACCGACGCCCATGGCCGGACGGTGAACTTTGAGAACACGGTGATCGTGATGACCTCCAACGCCGGCAGCAACGCCAAGACAGGCAGCGTGGGCTTTGGACGCAGCGTCAACGAGCAGAGCCGGGAGCGGGCCATGAAGGCCCTCCAGGAATTCCTGCGGCCCGAGTTCATCAACCGGGTGGACGAGATCGTCTGCTTCAACCAGCTGTCTGAGGAGGACTTCAAGCGCATTGCCACCCTGATGCTCCAGGAGCTGAAGGACTCCCTGGCGGAGAAGCACATCGACTTCTCCTGGGAGGAGAACCTGCTGGACTATCTGGTCAAAAAGTCCTACTCCGCCGTGTACGGCGCCCGCAATCTGCGCCGGGAGATCCAGAAGGAGCTGGAGGACGCCATCGCGGTGAAGATGATCGAACACTACGAGTTCCCCATCTCGGTGCTCCGGGCCTCCGCCGACGGCGAGAAGCTGGAGCTCAACGCAATGTGATCAAACAAAAAACCTCGCGGAAAGCATTGCTTTCCGCGAGGTTTTGTTTTGCAGAGCAGATCAGGCCTTGGCAGCCTGGGGGTCTTTCTTGAGCCACTCCTCGCCGTGGATGATGTAGCGGGAGACGGTCTTGTAGACCAGCATGGTGACCACACTGTTGATGCCGGCCTTCAGCAGGTTGAAGGGCAGGATCACGGGCAGCAGCATATCGTCCACCGCCTTGGTGGGGGCGCCCATGAAGTAGGGGGTGATGAAGTGGTTGGCCACCATCATCACAAGGCCCATAGAGACAGTGCCGGCGACCAGGGAGAGGATGGCGCCCTTGCGGGTGTGGGCCACGCGGTAGATGAGCCCGGCGGCCAGGGCCAGGGTGCCGGAGGCCGCAACGTGCATCAGGAAGCCGTAGATGCCGTCGCCGCCCAGCAGGAAGGCCTGGATGGCGGAGGCGATGACGGTGACACACAGGCCGGCCAGAGGACCGTAAGCAAAGGTAGCCACCAGGATGGCCACGTCAGCGGGGTCATACTGGAGGAAGGGAGCCGCGGGGAACAGGGGGAAGTGGACCAGGGTGATCAGCACGGCCGCAATGGCGGTGAGCATGGCCAGGACAGCCATTTTACGGGTACGTTTAGACATAAAAAACACTCCTTTTTGTTTGACGCCTGAAAGATCATGTCTTCCAGGTGAAAACAACAAGGAGGTGCAACGGGCTCCGCGCCGGGCGCGGATATTGTTTTACACACATCTTCTTCCATCCGGACTATAACCGTTGGTCCCGGAGTTGCACCGGGTCAGCGGACACAGAGCTCTGTGTCCGGTCGCGGACTGTACCGCCAGTGGGGGATCTCACCCCGCCCTGAAGACATCTGATTCAGTTGTCTGGCCACATTATAGCACAGTGCCTCAGAAAATTGCAAGGTTTTTTTAAAAGATCTGCCCCCGGTATGGCGGAGCACTTGCGTATGGGGCGGCTCTTGTATTATGATAGGAGAAAAGAAATGGGGGAAAAGCCGATATGAGAGCCACACCGCTGACACATCGACAACTGAGCACGGGGCAGTACAGGATCCTGATTGGCATAGTGACAATGCTCGCGTCCCAGCTGTACCTGGATGTGGGTGTCAATGGGTTTCGGGTATCGGCGGCAGCCATTTTTTATCCCATTCTGCTGATCACCATGATGCGCAGCAGCCACAGGCCGGATGCCGGTGCGGTCACCGCGCTGATCGTGATACTGGGGCGGGCCACCCTGGATATTCTGTCCGGGATGTCTTTGGTGCCTGCCCTGCAAAAGGAGTATACAGGAGGACTGTTTTACCTATGCTATGACTGTCTGCTGTGTCTGATGGTCCGGGACCGCCGATCGGTGGACAAGCTGTACCTGATGACCATTCTGCCCATCTGTGACCTGGGGGCCAACATCGTGGATCTGGGCCTGTCCGGCGGATTCCAGGTGAAGGACAACGAGTATATCCTGGTCACCCTTGTGTTCCTGGCCCTGGGCCGGGGCATCTCGGCGGCGGCTCTGATGTGGGCCATGGAGCACTATCACCAGCTGCTGCTCCATCAGGAACACGAGCGGCGCTATCAGCGCCTGTTTGTGATGACCGCCGAGCTGAAAAATGAACTTTATTTTCTGAAAAAGGACTCAGAGGACATTGAGGGGGTTATGAGCCGGGCCTACCAACTCTACGAGCGCCTGGGCGAGCTGGAAATTTCCGAGGAGTACCAGGAGCTGGCCCTGGCCATTGCCCGGGAGGTCCATGAGATCAAAAAGGACAACCTGCGTATTATCTGTGGCATTGAGGGGGAGCTGGAGGACGTCTACGACCAGGAGGAAATGAGCCTGACTGACGTGTTCCGCATCCTGACGGATACCACCCAGCGGATGCTGGGGGAGCAGCGTCTGGAGATCCGGCTGGAGTGTCAGTGCCAGGGGGACGTGAAGCTGCGGGCCCATTATCGGGTCCTCTCCGTGCTGAAAAACCTGGTCACCAACGCCATCGAGGCCATCCAGAGCGACAAGGGCTCCGGCGTGGTGCAGGCCAGGGCCGCGGCCAAGGACGGCCAGCTGGAGCTGGTTGTGTCGGACAACGGGCCGGGCATCTCCCAGCGCGCCCTCAACAATTTGTTCCAGGTGGGCTACTCCACCAAATTTGACCCCGAGACAGGCAACATCAACCGGGGGGTCGGTCTGCCGGCGGTCCAATACATTGTGGATGAGCTGGGCGGAAGCATTGAGGTAAACAGCAAGCAGGGCAAGGGAGCGACCTTTACGGTCCGCCTGCCTTTGAGCGAGATATAGGAGGATGGACATGAAAATTTATATTATAGAAGATGATCCCTCTGTGGTCGGTGTGCTGGAGGATATTGTGGAGTCCAACCACTTGGGCCGCCTGTGCGGAGAGTCTAGCGACGGGGACCCGGATCTGGGGCGGGTGCTGGCGGTCAATCCGGATCTGATCCTGATCGACCTGCTGATGCCCCGAAAGGACGGCGTTCAGATCGTGCGGGAGCTGAAGCAGATGGGCTGTACCGCCAAGTTTATCATGATCTCCCAGGTGTCCGCCAAAAGCATGATCGCAAAGGCCTACCAGGCCGGCGTGGAATTTTTCATCAGCAAGCCCCTCAACCTGATCGAGATCCGCCAGGTCATCACCAATGTCCAGCGGCAAATCGAGAACGAGCGGGCGCTGGAGACCATCCGGGGTGTGTTCAGCCAGCAGCAGGCGGCGCCCGCGCCGGAGGGCAGGGAGGTCCAGTGCCGGCGGATCCAGTACGCCCTGAGCCAGCTGGGCATGGCCGGGGAGAAGGGGGCCAAGGACATTATGGAAATGTGCATGTACCTGCTGGACCACAACCTGGAGGTCTCCCAGATCGGCGTGGGGTCGCTGTGTACCCAGCTGAGCTCCAGCCCCAAGTCCATGGAGCAGCGGGTGCGCAGGACCGTGGAGCGGGGACTGCGCAGCCTGGCCAGCCTGGGCCTGGAGGACTACGGCAACGAGCTCTTTACCCGGTGCGCCTCTGTGCTCTACCCCTTTTCCGAGGTCCGTGCGGAGATGGACCACATCCGGGGCCGGGGCGAGGGCGGAAAGGTCAATCTGAAAAAGTTTTTAGACGGCATGCTCATCCTGGCTGAAGAATTTTGATACTTTTCAGGGTCTGTACCGGGAAAAGGACTGTGCAATTTACTAAGATAAACTACAAAATATGACGTCGTCCTTCCGACTGTCCCGTGCAGAAAGACAAAATCGTGGACATATGTCCGCGGAAAAGAGAATAAACTGGTGGAAAAAAACAAAACAGGGGGGACCTGTTTGTTGATTACGTAAAACATTTTCACAAATGCGAGGGATTTTGAAGGATAATGAAGGAATGACAGTATAGTTTACAGCGAAAGAAAGCCGTGAGGAGAAGCACGGCTGATGTTCAGGAGAAAAGAGAAAAGGAGACATTATTTATGGAAATTACCCTCGACATGTTCCAAACGGCCGGTCTGGCACTCGCTCTGCTGCTGGTCGGCCAGTTCCTGGTGAACCACATTGATTTCCTGAAGCGCTGTTGCATCCCCGCTCCCGTTGTGGGCGGCCTGCTGTTCGCTATCCTGCATCTGATCACCCATCAGATGGGAATCGTGACCTTCAACTTTGACGGTGTTCTGAAGAACGCCTTCATGATCTGGTTCTTCACCAGCGTTGGCTTTGGCGCCAGCTTCAAGGTGCTGCGCAAGGGCGTTGTGCCCATCCTGACCTTCCTGGCTCTGGCCACCATCATGATGGTCATTCAGGACGGTATCGGTGTCGGCCTGGCTAGTGCCTTCGGCCTGGACGGCCGTCTGGGTCTGTGCATGGGCTCCATCCCCCTGGTCGGCGGTCACGGAACCTCTGGCTCCTTCGGTCCTCAGTTTGAGGCCGCTGGCGTTGCCCGTGCCGAGGTCGTTGCTATCGCGTGCGCCACCTATGGTCTGGTCGCCGGCAGCCTGATGGGCGGCCCCGTTGCCAAGGCCAAGATCAAGAAGTACAACCTCCACTCTGAGGGCACGGTCCAGACTGAGGAGGAGGTCGAGACCAAGGGCAGCTCCATCACCTCTGAGAAGATGGTCACTTCCTTTGCTCTGCTGCTGATCGCCGCTGGCGTTGGTACCTACATCAATATGTACTTCGAGGGCAAGATCACCCTGCCTACCTACATGGGCGCTATGATCGTTGCTCTGATCATCCGCAATGTCTGCGACGTGGCTCATGTTGAGCTGCCCACCGAGACCATTGATGCCTGCGGCAACGTCTGCCTGAGCATCTTCCTGGCCGTCGCCCTGATGACCCTGAAGCTGTGGGAGCTGGCCGCTCTGGCTCTGCCCATGATCGTCATCCTGGCTGTCCAGACTGTGGCTATGTTCCTGTTTGCCTCCTTCATCGTGTTCCGCATCATGGGCCGCAACTACGAGGCTGCCTGCCTGACCAGCGCCTTCTGCGGCTTTGGTATGGGCGCTACCCCCAATGCTATGGCTAACATGCAGAGCATCACCAGACAGTATGGTCCTGCTCCTGTGGCCTACTTCATCGTGCCCATCGTCGGCGGCATGTTCGTGGACTTCACCAACACTGCTGTTATCACGACCTTCCTGAACGTACTGCCTAAGTAAACATGCTTCTCTAAAAGGGGCCGCTCCAAGTGGAGCGGCCCCTTTTTATTGCTATTCTTTTGGACCCAGCAGGACGGGCTGGAGCTGACGGCCTTCAAGAGCCGCCTGAGCCGCCGCGGAGAGCTGGGTGAAGTCGGCCACCAGCGAGGTGGGCTTATTCACCGGATCGTCCTGACGGAAGGGGACCAGGTAAATGTATTTCCGGGCCATCAGTTCCCCGATATTCCGGGCGGATGCCCCCAGGCCGTCATTGGTGGAGGGGGCCAGGAGGATGGGGCGGCCGTTGCGCAGGTGGGCCTTGGCGGCTAGGGTGACGGTGGTGTCCGCGATCCCGGCGGCCAGCTTACCCAGGGTATTGCCGGTGCAGGGGGCGATGACCAGCAGGTCCAGCAGCTTTTTGGGACCGATGGGCTCTGCCTCCGTCAGGGAGGAGATGACCCGGTGGTCACAGATGCGCTCCATCTCGCGCATCAGGTCGTGAGCGTTTCCGAACCGGGTATCATTGGCCGCCACCGCCTCAGAGACAATGGGGACCAGGGAATAGCCCGCGGCCCGAAGCTGTTCCAGCCCCTCCATAGCCTTGGCGTGGGTGCAGAAGGAGCCACATACCGCGTATCCGATTGTTTTTTGATTCATTGCAGATATCCCTCGCTTTCCCGTTCTTGGAGCATATTGCAGATGGTCTGGCGGATGGCTGCCGCCGCAGTGGCCGGTGCGGTCTTTCCGGGCAGGCCGGAAGCCGGGATCAGGGTCCGTCCCAGACGGTCTGCCTCCTCCGGGTCAACCCCGCCGGGGGCGGAGGCCAGCTCAATGATGGGGCAGTCCCGCCGCAGAAGGGCCAAACGCTCTCCGGTCAGGACCCGGGCAGGGACCGTGTTGACCACCAGATCGAAGCAATCAAGCCGGTGTGTCAGGGCCTCGAAGGGACATGCTGTCAGGCCGTCGGCCTGGGCCCAGGCCCTCTGAGCCGCTCTCCGGGCCGCCGCAGTCACACAGGCCCCCAGGGCGGCAAAGCGCACAGCGGTGGTCCGACCCACCCGCCCATAGCCCAGTACCAGCACCTGAGCCCCCTGAAGGGTGATGGGGAGATGCTCCATGGCCAGCTGGAGACAGCCCTCGGCGGTGGGCACACAGTTGGCCACCTGGAGCTCCTCCCGGGTGAAGTAGTCCGGCATGGTCAGACCCCTGGCCCCGGCCAGCGATGCGATCAGCGGGCTCACCCGGCCGCCGCAGAGAAATTGATGGGGGTTGAGCCGGTCCAGCACGTCCTCCACCGGGACCATAAGCGCGGAGTGCGGGGCAAAGAGTGTGCCGTCCGACCAGGAGACCGGCATGGGCAGGATGACCCCATCCGCCGTCCCGATGCCCGTCAGATCATCTGCCGGGACGGCGGGGGAGGGCAGCTCCCCCGTTTTCTCCATTGCGAAGCTGTGGACCTGATGTCCGTCCAGAGCGAGCTGGCGGGCCAGATGTCCCTGGCGCAGATCGCCTCCCAGTACCCATAGATCGAGTTTGTCATTCATGGCAGAGCCTCCCAAACCATTGCTGACCCAGTTTATGACCGGGCTTGGGGAGGGGTGCAAAAAAAGCCGCCGACCTGTACGGTCGGCGGCTGATCTGTGACGGATATCAGCGGTTGGTGCTCTTGGGGTCCTCGGTGTCAAAGACAGTCTTGGCAGCGGCTGCCAGACCGGCCAGACCCTGGATCTCGCTGGGAATGATGATCTTGGTGGCCTTGCCGTCTGCGGCATGCTGGAAGGCCTCCAGAGCCTTGATCTTGATGACGCCCTCGCTGGGAGCGGCCTCGTTGATCAGGCGGATGGCGTCGGCGGTGGCCTGCTGGACCTTCAGGATGGCCTCAGCCTGGGCCTCGGCCTCCAGGATCTTGGCCTGCTTGGCGCCCTCGGCCTGGAGGATGGCGGACTGCTTGGAGGCGTCGGCCTTCAGAATGGCGGACTGCTTCTCGCCTTCCGCGACCAGGATCTGGGACTGCTTCTGGCCCTCGGCCTGGAGGATGGACTCACGGCGCTCACGCTCGGCCTTCATCTGCTTCTCCATGGCGTCCTGGATCTCACGGGGAGGAATGATGTTCTTCAGCTCCACGCGGTTGACCTTGATACCCCAGGGATCGGTGGCCTCGTCCAGCAGAGAGCGCATCTTGGTGTTGATGTGATCGCGGCTGGTCAGGGTCTGGTCCAGCTCCAGATCGCCGATGATGTTGCGCAGGGTGGTGGCGGTCAGGTTCTCGATGGCGGACATGGGGCTCTCCACGCCGTAGGTGTACAGCTTGGGATCGGTGATCTGGAAGTAGATCACGGTGTCGATCTGCATGGTGACGTTATCCTTGGTGATAACGGGCTGGGGCGCAAAGTCCACGACCTGCTCCTTCAGGGAGACGTTCTTGGCCACGCGCTCAAAGACGGGCACCTTGATGTGGAGACCGACGCCCCAGACAGTGCGGAAGGCACCCAGGCGCTCGATGACATAGGCGCGGGACTGAGGGACCACCTTGATCGAGCTGCCGATGATAGCCAGGGCAATCAGAATCAGGATGAGCCAGGGCAGAAATGCGAGAAAACCAGACATAAATGATTCCTCCTTGTTATAATAATAATAAATTATACACTTTCGACATAGACCTTGACGCCTTCGATCCGCAGAATCTTCACCTGAGTCCCCACGGAGATCACCACGTCGTGTTCGCTGCGGGCGCTCCAGGACTGACCGGCAATGCTGACCCGTCCGCTGGCTGCGGAGTTGTCGATACGCTCAGTGACCTGGGCTACCTGACCGATGATGCGGTCGGCATTGGTGGGGGAGATGCGGTTCTGGAAGGCCTTTTTGGCGGCCGGGCGGACCAAAATCAAGGTGAGGGCCGACACAGCCAGGAATACGATCCACTGAACCAACAGTGCCGCGCTCAGTGCCGCTGTGATGGCTGCCGCCAGTGCGCCCAGCGCAAACCAGATGAAGGTCAGACCCACGGTGGCCATCTCGCCAATGACCAGCAGCACGACCAGGACCAGCCAGACAACGATCATATTCATAACAACACTCCTTTCTGAACATAAATAGGATACATGGTGTTTGTATTAAGATAGCACATTTGCCGAAAAATGTCTATCTAAATCGTATCAGGTTCGAAAAGCAAAATAGCGCTGTCCCAGATAATTCAGGCCAACAAAAAGGACGGAGCCGGCCAGCATGGTGAGGTTGCCCTGGACCTGCTCGCTGAGGGCCAGGCTGTGCAGCACCCAGCGGACGGCGGGCTTGGCCAGACCGTAGGCCAGAAGATAGCACACGGAGATGTTCAGCACAAAGCGCAGCACCACCTTCGGGCCCTTCTCTTGGTTGCGGAAGGTGAAATGCTTGTTGAGAAAATAGCTGACAATGCTGCCCACCACGTAGTTGGCGGCAGAGGAGATCCAGTAGCCCGGATTTCCCCAGGTGTGGAGTCCGGCCAGGTTCCACAGGCCGAACATGACCCCGTAGCCCACCAGCGTGTTGATGACGCCCACCAGGATAAAGCGGAAAAATACGGGGTCAAATATTTTTTTCAGACGGCTGCCCATCCACAGTGCCTCCTTATGTTTGGACCGAAGATCGGTTGTATCTATCAAGGAGGATACCACAGTTCTGGGGGAAAAGCCAGAAAATTGCCGATGGAGCCGGAAAAATGTTTGCGCTGTGGGGCGCAATTCGGTATACTGTTACTAACACTGTAAAAATACGAGAGGAGTGATCCTTTGGATCGTTTGAATTTTGTGGTCCCCACCCTGTTTGGGCTGGAGGGCCTGACTGCCGATGAAATGCGCCGCCTGGGACTTCAGGAGGTCCGGGCGGAGAGTGGACGGGTGATGTGTCAGGGAACTCCCGCCGACCTGCCCCGGCTCAATCTGAACCTGCGCACCGGCGAGCGGGTGCTGGTGGAGCTGGGCTCCTTCCATGCCAATGACTTTGATTCCCTGTTCGAGGGCACCCGTGCCCTGCCCTGGGAGCAGTATATCCCCAAAGACGGACAGTTTCCCGTAAAAGGGTTTTCCCTCAATTCTCAGCTCCATTCGGTACCAACCTGTCAGGCTATGATCAAAAAGGCCGTGGCCAGCCGTCTGGGAGAGCGCTATGGGCTTCAGCAGATGCCGGAGACCGGAGCGCTCTATCAGATCCAGTTCTCGATTATGAAGGATGAGGCCACCCTGATGCTGGATACCAGCGGAGCCGGACTCCATAAGCGGGGCTATCGGGCCCAGGGCGTGGCCGCCCCTCTGCGTGAGACCCTGGCTGCCGCCATGGTCATCCTGTCTCGGTACAAGGGCCGTGATCCCCTGTGTGATCCCTTCTGCGGCAGCGGCACCATCCCCATCGAGGCCGCCCTGATCGCCAAAAACCGGGCCCCGGGCCTGAACCGCAGCTTCTCCGCCCAGAAGTGGAGCTGGCTGGATCAGGAGCTGTGGCTGTCCGCAGCGGACGAGGCCATGGACCAGGAGTTTGACGGCGAGTACGAGATCTGGGGCGGCGACGTGGACCCAGAGGCGGTGGCCCTGGCACAGCACAACGCCGAGCTGGCCGAGGTGGACGACATCGTACACTTTGAGGCGGCCGACGCCACCCGGTTCCACTGGGGCGGGCTCTATGGCCGCGTGGTCACCAATCCGCCCTACGGTGAGCGGATCATGGAGCGCCGGGAGGCGGAGGACCTGTACCGGGCCTTCGGCCAGGCCTGGCGGAAGTTCCCGGACTCGTGGAAGCTGTATCTGCTCTCCTCTCACACGGAGTTTGAGCGCACCTTCGGAAAACAGGCGGTCAAGAAGCGCAAGCTCTACAACGGCAGACTGAAGTGTGACCTGTTCATGTATTTTTGAATGTAAGTCGCTGAAAGAGAGAGGGAAAGCGGAATGCGCCATTTGTTCATAATCAACCCGGTGGCGGGAAAGCCGGGCAGCACGAAAAGACTGGAGGAGCTTCTGACGGACCTGAGTTTTCCCCACGAGGTGCAGTACACTACGGGGGAAGGGGATGCGGAGCGGATCGCCCGGGAGGCGGCCGCCGCCGGCCAGCCGGTCCGGATCTACGCCTGCGGAGGGGACGGCACCCTCAATGAAACGGTCAACGGTGCGGCAGGATATCCCAACGCGGCGGTCACCAACGTCCCAAAAGGGACGGGTAATGATTTTCTCAAAATCTTCGGACCGAACTACCGGGAGATTTTTTATGATCTGGAGGCCCTGGCTGTGGGGCCCCAGACAGCGTTCGATCTGATGGACTGCAATGGGAAGCTGGGCATTGATGTGGTGTGTGCAGGGGTGGATGCCCGCATTGCGGCCGGGGTACATCGCTATAAAAACTGGTATTTCGTGTCGGGCATCGGGGCCTACGCCCTGTCCCTGATCGAAAACATATTTTTGTGGGGGATCTGCCGTCCTATGACCATCCATATGGGGGATGTGGACTGGCAGAACCGACAGACCGCCATTCTGTGCATCTGCAACGGCCGGCACTACGGCGGCGGCTTCATGCCGGTGGGAGAGGCCATGCCCGATGACGGGGTGCTGGATATGCTGGCGGTGAAGAAGGTCAGTCTCTTTACCTTTGTGCGTCTGCTCAAGCAGTACTCTACCGGACATTATGCCAGATATCCCCAGCTGATCACAGCTTACCACGGCCAGACGGTCTCCTTCTCCTCTCAGGAGGAGATCACCGTGGTGGTGGACGGCGAGGTCATGCAGGACACGTCCTTCACCGTGCGGCTCTCGGAGAAAAAGGTGAATTTCTTCTACCCCCAGGGTGCCAGTTATCCGCCCGTCAACTGCGCTGAGGAGGAGAGCATATGAGTGCAAAGCTGGCTTTGGCGCCGATGCTGCTCTCCGCCCTGCTGCTGGCGGGCTGCGTGGGCAGGCAGGACCCCTATCCTGTCAGCGCCCAGCGCATTCAGGCAGACACGGAGTATCTGTGTCAGGAGATTGGCGTGCGGGTTACCGGCACGCCACAGGAGCGGGCGTGCTGCGACTGGCTGGAGGATCAGCTGGAGGAAATGGGATTTGCACAGGAGAGCGGCAGCTTGGAGAGAAAGGGCTTTCAGGGGCTTGGGGATCTGGAGAGCGAGAATCTGATCGCCTATTGCAATCGGGGCAGCGACGGCCCCATCCTGTGCGTCATGGCCCACTATGACAGCGTGGCCAACAGCCCCGGCGCCGGGGACAACGCCGCCGCAGCGGCCACCCTGCTGGAGCTGGCCCGAGCGCTGGGCCAGGCGAATTCCGCGCTGAACGCCGAGGTTCGGCTGATCTTCCTGGGCTCTGAGGAGAACGGCTATCACGGCTCCCGGGCCTACCTGGACAGTTTGAGCCGGGAGGAGCACCAGCGGCATATCGCCTCCTTTAATATGGACATTAGTGCGGCCACCCTGGGAACAGAGGCCCGGATGGTGTGCAACACAATGGGGGGGCTGGTGGATGGGACCTATCAGGAGGGAAACTTTCTGGAGCCGGTGGATAACCTGGTCTCCCGCACCATCGACCAGGTCCACCGGGAGCTGTACGATGGGGAGGAAGTGCCTGCCATCCACTGCGGAGAGAGCGATCACCTGAGCTTTCACCAGGCCGGGCTGGAGTCGGCCAATGTGTGCTGGCGTGTGATCGACGGCCCGGTGACCGTCCTGCCCAAGGAGTACCATAAGGCCGGCGATACACCGGAAAAGCTGGACTATGACACGGCAGCTGAGACCGGCCGGTGCATCCTGGCGGCGCTCGATCAGCTGGCTGGCGGCTGAAAATTAGCACTCACGACATGCCTTTATGAATGATATGTAAACAATCGAAAATTAACCCCCAATTTTATGAAATTGGGGGTTGATTTTTTCTTTGGAAACGGGTATTATCATACTTGTGCTTGGCACTCAGGTTATTTGAGTGCTAAACCACCTGAATTTGTTAATACCAATATCATATAAGGAGGACCCCAACATGAAACTCAAGCCTTTGTCTGACCGTGTCATCATCAAGATGGTGGAGGCCGAGGAGACCACCAAGGGTGGCATCATCCTCACCGGCGCCGCCAAGGAGAAGCCCGAGGTGGCTGAGGTGCTGGCCGTCGGCCCCGGCGGAATGGTGGACGGCAAGGAAGTCGTCATGACCGTGAAGGTGGGCGACAAGGTCATCACCAGCAAGTACTCCGGTACTCAGGTGAAGATCGACGGCGAGGAGCTGACCATCGTGCGTCAGAACGACATCCTGGCTGTTGTGGAGTAATCGCGTAAAACGCTGATGTAACCAATATCTATCTCATATTATTGGAGGTTGTTTCTTATGTCTAAGATTATTTGCTACGGCGAGGATGCTCGCCAGGCGCTGCAGCGCGGCGTCGACCAGCTGGCCAATACCGTCAAGATCACCATGGGCCCCAAGGGCCGCAACGTGGTGCTGGATAAGAAGTTCGGCACTCCCCTCATCACCAACGACGGCGTGACCATCGCCAAGGAGATCGAGCTGGACGACCCCTTTGAGAACATGGGCGCTCAGCTGGTGAAGGAAGTCTCCACCAAGACCAACGACGTGGCCGGCGACGGCACCACCACCGCCACCCTGCTGGGCCAGGCCATCATCAACGAGGGCCTGAAGAACCTGGCCGCCGGCGCCAATCCCATGGTCATGAAGAAGGGTATCTCCAAGGCCACCAAGGCCGCCATCGACGCCATCAAGGAGCACAGCCAGAAGGTCAACGGCACCGAGGATATCGCCCGCGTGGGCGCCATCTCCTCCGGCGACGAGACCATCGGCAGACTGATCGCCGAGGCCATGGAGAAGGTCTCCAACGACGGCGTCATCACCGTTGAGGAGTCCAAGACCGCCGAGACCTACTCCGAGGTGGTCGAGGGCATGATGTTCGACCGCGGCTACATCACCCCCTACATGGTCACCGATACCGAGAAGATGGAGGCTGTGGTGGATGACGCCTACATCCTCATCACCGATAAGAAGATCTCCGTGATCGCCGACATCCTGCCCATCCTGGAGCAGCTGGTCCAGTCCGGCAAGAAGCTGGTCATCATCGCTGAGGACGTGGAGGGCGAAGCCCTCAACACCCTGGTGCTGAACCGTCTGCGGGGCACCCTCAACGTGGTGTGCGTCAAGGCCCCCGGCTTCGGCGACCGCCGCAAGGAGATGCTGCAGGATATCGCCACCCTGACCGGCGGCACCGTGATCTCCGCTGATCTGGGTCTGGAGCTGAAGGAGACTCAGCTGAATCAGCTGGGCCAGGCCCGCCAGGTCAAGGTCACCAAGGAGAACACCATCATCGTGGACGGCGCCGGCGACAGCAAGGAGATCCAGGCCCGCGTCGCTCAGATCCGCAGCCAGATCGAGGTCACTACCTCCGACTACGACAAGGAGAAGCTGCAGGAGCGCCTGGCCAAGCTGGCCGGCGGTGTGGCTGTCATCAAGGTCGGTGCTGCCACCGAGACCGAGATGAAGGAGAAGAAGCTGCGCATCGAGGACGCCCTGAACGCCACCCGCGCTGCTGTGGAAGAGGGCATCGTGGCCGGCGGCGGTACTGCCTATATCAACGCCATCCCCGCCGTGGAGAAGCTGCTGGACGAGGTCCAGGGCGACGAGAAGACCGGCGTGAACATCATCGCCAAGGCTCTGACCGCCCCCATGAAGCAGATCGCCGCCAACGCCGGCATCGAGGGCGCTGTGGTCCTGGCCAAGGTCCTGGAGTCCGGCAAGATCGGCTACGGCTTCGACGCTTACAACGAGAAGTACTGCGACATGATCGAGTGCGGCATTGTGGATCCCACCAAGGTGACCCGCTCCGCTCTGGAGAACGCTGCCTCTGTCTCCTCCATCCTGCTGACCACCGAGTCCCTGGTGGCCGATAAGCCCGAGCCTCCCGCACCTGCCGCTCCCGCTCCCGATATGGGCGGCATGTACTAATTCCAAACAAAACAGTTTGTATTTCCGATAAATAGCCGAAATCATACCTAATATTGAGGGTATTTGTTTGAGGCTGCGTGAGCTTACACACAGCTTACACACTTTGAAAATCGGAAATGCGCTTAACACGGATCAAAGGCCGACACACACAAAACTGTGGGTGTCGGCCTTTTTGTGTCTTTGGAAAAGCGTTCAGAAAGCAAGGAGGAAATCATGTCAGAATACAAATTGGAAATTAAACAGATCATGGATTATCCCCGGTGCCGCATCTACCGAGAATTCGTCCAGCAGCTGATCAAAGACCGGAACATCCGCACCAGCGGAGGCTCTGGTCTTTTTTATTACACCGTACTCTGTTCCTATGTGAATTTCCGTACATCCCACCGACGGTTGGACGGCTACAGCTACACCGTCTACCCCGGCGAGTGGATCTGCCGGATTACAGAGCTGATGGACTGTCTTCGCCTGCGGACAAAGCGGCAGCTGCTTCATGTGTTGGAGAAGCTGAAAAAGGGAGACTACATTGCGTACGGTGTTCTGGGTGATGACCAACTGGTGAAGTACAAGGTTTGTAACTGGACCCAGCACAACAAGGTGCTGGATTATAACTGCCCCTGTCAGAAAGACAGCGGATTCTTCTTCCTGCCGGTCCATATTGCTGCGGAGTTTATTCATACAGCCCGCTGCTCGGAGGTGGATATGCTGCTGGATCTGTGGATCTCCACGGTCTACCGTGACCCAGAGGTGGAGGGCTCGTTCGCTGCCCCGGTAGTCTACCTTCGCAACTACAGCGGAAGTCCGCTCTTGTCCTATGCGGATTTGGCAAAGCACTGGGGGTTACCCAAGGCCACAGTGGGCCGTGTGATGCTCAAGCTGTCCAGAATGGGTTATCTCACATTACTGGCTTTTCCCGGCAGTATGGGGACGGTCATCAGCCCCAGAGGTTATCTCTCCACCATGTTCCAAATCGAGGATACGGAGGTAGAACTGACTGCTATGGCAAATGCGCTTGGTATCCATGTACAGCGTTCAGAGGAGAGGGAGGGAAAAGCACCCGGCGAGCCCCAGAGTGGCCGCGTCTCAAATAATGAAATTCTCGTCTCAAAATTGACAGGCACAAAACGGGTGCCAGAGTCAGTGAAACCATTGAAGCGCAAGGCTTACATGAGGAAAACACAGCCAGACAAGCTCCTATGTTATATCCATTGTTACGATGACTGCAAGGGTATAGTAGAAAATAGACCTATCGTAGAGCAGTTTAAAAAAATCAGAGAGAAGATTAAGAAAATCATCCGGAAACCCTCGGTAACACAGAGCAAAAACTATATCCCCTTTTGCCCCATTTCGGGGTACTCAGGAGGTGATATGTCCAAAAGGCTGGAACACCTTGAAAATACAGGGAATTTGACTATACGATGGCAGGAAATCTGCCCAACTCAATTGACCTAACGGTAAAATTCAAAGGAGGTTTCTAACATGACCACAAAAGCAAAACTGCCCACAGTTGGTACCTTGCCCGACCAAATCCTCACCATGACGGCCCTATGCGGTGAACTTCCCAACCGTGAACTGAGCCGGTTCCACGCCGCTCCCAGCTACATTGAACGCACTGTCAAGCGCCTCAGACATGATAACCTGCTCCAGACCCATTACCGTGATGGGCTGCGTGGTCTGCGGCTCACCCAGACTGCTCGAAAGCTGCTTCTGGATCAGAGGCCCGACCGTTTTTCCGCAATCCTTGGCAGCAGCCATGAGCACAGTCAACTAAAAAGTGAGCCGGACCGCCGTCGCCGTACTCACCGTATGGCCGAGGTTTTGATGACCATGCACCATGCCGGGGTGCGGGCGTTTCCGTGGGAAAAGCCCGCCCTCTTTCAGCCGACACCGATGGACCACGAGCCATCAATTTGGCCGCCGCTGTACTACAGCTCCCATGAGATCAAAGATGTGGGCCTGCTCTCGACCAAAATCTGCGGTTCCCGGATGATGGGGATTCTGCTGTCGCCCGAACAACAGTTCCTAATCTACAATATTGGCGAGGGAGAGATCCGGTGGGGGCAGAATATCGAAATGCGGCTCAAGGCATTTTGTCTTGTGGAGTTGCAGCAAAGGCGGCTTCCCAGTCAGTTCGGCGTGCCGATCAGTGCGATTGTTTTTGCATCGAGTATGCAGCAGATGGAGTGGCTGATGCAGGGTGGACGAGAGGCCCGCAGCTACTTTGTACTGGAGCAAAATTTCGATCACTTTTATTTCCTGACCAATGACTGCCATGGGGAGATTATATTGCAGGTTTTGTATGACCCCGACCGGAAAGCAGATCTGGACGACATTCTCATGGAAGATTTGACCACAGATGGAGCGTGCTGGGGTGTGGACTGCGATGCCTTTGACGCAGACGGTGTCCCAGTCCTATTCGGCTACACCTGCGATATGCCGCACATTAAGCGCTTTGACAACGGACTGTCTCTGCATGACCTCAAAGGGACGCTGATTTGCTTTGATTTTCAGGAGGAGGTGATGAGAGCTGTCTGCGGTCCCAATGTGACGCTCCAGCTCATCGACTTTGATGCGTATGAGAGTCAGGTGTTCCATCAGGAATAGAGCACTCTGAAAATATACAGGCATGGGAACTATCCTCTACCTACTGTGGAACAGGAACGATAAGACGTGATATTTATTGCACATGACAGTGAAAATGATTGACATAAGATGGATGAGGTGGTATAATGCAAATAACCATAAAAGTGGTTTTATTTGCGAGAGCGATTGATATTTATTACACATGACAAAGGAAGTATGAAATTGAAGCTTGGGGACATTGCAACGGTACGCAGCGGATTGGTGCTTTCGAGAAAAAAGGCGAAGGAAAAAACAGAGGTCGCCTATCGGCTATTGAATCTTCGGTCCATTAAACCAGAGGGATACATAGAGGTGGAGGAGCTTGACCTATATGATGCCGCTGAAGAATTACCACCAGAGTATGTGTCTCATTCGGGAGATGTGATTATTCGACTGACCGCTCCATATACGGCGGTTCTGATTGACAAAAGTACAGAGGACCTGGTCGTTTCATCAAATTTTGTAATCATCCGGGTGAAGAAAGAAATTGTTTTACCGGAATACCTGCACTGGCTGCTTAACACCTCAGGAATGAAGCGCGCTATCTATGAAAGTGCCACAAGCAATATGCTCAGTGCTGTGAATACAAAGTTTTTCACGCAGTTGCAGCTCTATCCGATTTCCATCGCCAATCAGCAAAAAATTGCCCGAATACAGCAGTTAGCTCAGCGAGAATCACAGCTTTTAACGCAGCTGGCGAAGGAAAAAGAAAAATATTATGCAGCTGTCATTCGAAGATTTCAGAAAGAACAGAGAGGTAGTATTTGATGACCAATCGTAGTGATATTGAGCGTGTTTTGTGGAGTGCCTGCGACAGCTTCCGGGGCAAAATAGACAGTTCCCGGTACAAGGACTATATCCTCTCCATGCTGTTTGTCAAATACCTGAGTGACGTATCCGAAGAAAAAAAGGCGCAGTATATGAAGCAGTACGACGGCGATCTTCACCGAGTTGAGCGTGCCATGAGCCGGGAACGGTTCACACTGGACGAGGATTCCACATTTGATTATCTGTACGAAAATCGAAATGACAATGAAATCGGTCAGAAAATCAATGTGGCCCTGAATCATATCGAAGAGCATAACAGTGGAAAGCTGCGCAACGTATTCCGGGCCATCGACTTCAATTCCCAAGTGGACTTTGGAGATGTGAAAGAGAAAAACACCACCCTGCGCAATTTGCTGGAGGATTTCCACAGTCTGGATCTGCGCCCCGGCCAGCTGGGCTCTGCTGATATCATCGGTGATGCCTATGAATACATGATTGCAAACTTTGCCTCCGATGCAGGCAAAAAGGGCGGTGAATTCTTTACCCCCAGCCAGGTTTCCAAATTGGTTGCAACACTGGTAAAGCCCCAGGAAAATGATCGAATCTACGACCCCACCTGCGGCAGCGGCGGTCTGCTCTTAAAAGCATATAAGCAAGTTCCCAGTGGGAAGGTCGCCATTTACGGGCAGGAGCTGAACGCACAGACCTGGGCACTGTGTACCATGAATATGTTCCTGCACGGTGTGGACGACGCAAAAATCTGGCAGGGCGACACCCTTTCCAATCCGCAGAATATCGAAGATGACAAATTGATGAAGTTCCAGGTGGTGGTGGCCAATCCTCCATTCAGCCTGGACAAGTGGGACAGCGGTTTTCTGGCTGATGTAGGTGTGGATGCCAAGGGTAAGAAGCTGGAAAAGATGACCGCCTCCATGGACCCTTGGAAGCGCTTTGACTGGGGTGTTCCCCCCTCCTCCAAGGGTGACTATGCCTTTGTACTGCATATGCTGAACAGCCTGGATGCGGAAAATGGTCGGATGGCTGTTGTCCTCCCTCATGGCGTTCTATTCCGGGGGGCCAGCGAAGGCAAGATCCGAAAGCAGCTGATCGACCTCAACCTGCTGGACGCGGTGATTGGACTGCCTGCCAACCTGTTCTATGGAACCGGTATTCCAGCCTGTATTCTGGTATTCAAGAAAAATCGGAGCATGCAGGACGTGTTCTTTATTGACGCTTCCGGTGAGGGTAACTTTGAAAAGGGTAAAAATCAGAATATTCTGCGAGATGGCGACATTGACCGGATTGTGAGCATCTATGAGCAGCGGGAGAACGTGGACAAGTACGCCTATAAAGCCTCCCGTGACGAGATCAAGGAAAACGACTATAACCTGAATATTCCTCGCTATGTGGATACCTTTGAGGAAGAAGAACTGGTGGATATTGACGATGTGCAGCGGAACATTGCCAATATCGAGACAGAGCTGTCTGAGGTCCAGGCACAGATGAAAAAGTATCTGGAGGAATTGGGCTTATGAGCAACGAGCTTGAAAATAGCGGAAAAATCCTGATATATCAAAACGAGAAGGGCGACACCAAGATTGATGTGTATTTTGAAGCGGATACCATCTGGATGACGCAGAAGTCTCTGGCGGAGCTTTATCAAGTATCAAAATCTTCAATCAGTGAACATATTAGTCACATTTATCAAGATGGTGAATTAGAACTAGAGACAACTGTTCGGAAATTCCGAACAGTTCAAACAGAGGGTACGAGAGTGGTTGAGCGGGAGCTGACACACTACAATCTCGATATGATCCTGGCGGTTGGCTATCGGGTTCGGGGAAACATAGGCAATCATTTCCGCCGCTGGGCCAGTGGGATTCTGACGGAGTACATGAAGAAGGGGTTTGTGCTCAATGATGAGCGTCTACGCAATCCAAAAGAGTTCGGTGCAGATTACTTCGACGAATTATTGGAGCGTATCCGTGACATCCGTGCCAGCGAAAAACGTTTCTATCAAAAGGTCAAAGATATCTTTTCCCTGTCTGTGGATTATGACAGCAAGAGCGTTGAGGCTCAGAAATTCTTCAAGACGGTGCAAAACAAGCTGGAGTATGCGGCAACGGGCCACACCGCCCCGGAGATCATCGCCGCTCGTGCGGATGCGGCCAAGGACAACATGGGGCTGACCTCATTTAAGGGCGCAAAAGTGCGTAAGGGCGATGTGACAGTGGCGAAAAACTACATGACCCAGGAAGAAATCAGTATGCTGAATCGGATCGTCACCATGTATCTGGATTATGCGGAGCTGCGGGCGCAGAGCCGCCAGCCGATGTATATGGCCGACTGGGAGGAGAAGCTGGGGGAGTTTCTGCGGTTCAACGGCCGGGATGTTTTGCAGGATGCGGGAAAAGTCACCCGCGAGCTGGCGGACAAGCTGGCGTTGGAGCAGTATGAGAAGTATGACGCACACCGGAGAGTGATGGAGACGGCAGAAAGTATGGACTGCCTGACTGAGGAAGTCAAAAAGCTGAAGCCATGATGTGAAATTGAAATAGAGGTAGAATCAATGAAATTCTGTAAATATTGTAACTCCGTGATGGAAAGTGAATATGAATCAAATCGGTATGACAACCACCGGTACAAAGGGTTTCACACCTGCCCCAAATGTGGCGCACTGTGTGATGACGATGTGACAGAGCGTGGTCAAAACCAAATTGTGCATATGGAACGTTGGTTTAACCCAGACGGAGAAGGGGAATGAAGGTGAACAAATGACACAAGAGATCAAAGAGCGCATTGCGCAGATCCGGCGGGGCGAGGTACCGGTGGGGTATAAAAAGGGGAAATTGGGCATCAACCCAACTGAGTGGAACCCCAAGATTGTTGAGGACTGTCTTCGACGTGTGGGTGAACCGGTTCAGGTTAAGGCTGACGAAATGTATACACAAATTGGCATTCGCTCACATGGAAAGGGGCTTTTCTATAAAGAACCGGTAACCGGAGAATCCCTTGGGAATAAAGCTGTTTTCTGGGTTGAACCAGATTGTTTTGTTTTAAACATCGTCTTTGCATGGGAACAAGCCATCGGAAAGACCACACAGGAAGAAGTTGGAATGATAGGTTCTCACCGTTTTCCAATGTACCGCCCTGTAGATAATATAGTCGATATAGATTATCTCATTTATTACTTTCTGACAAAGCGAGGAACAGATATTTTGGAAGCGGCCTCTCCAGGTGGGGCAGGTCGCAACAGGACCTTAGGGCAAGACCGTTTTTTGAAAAGCAAAATTATTTTGCCTCCAATTGAAGAACAACAAAAAATTGCCTCCATCCTCACCACCCAGGATAAAGTGATTGAGCTGAAAGAAAAGCTGATTGCCGAGAGGCAGCGGCAGAAAAAATATCTCATGCAGCAGCTTTTAACAGGGAAAAAGCGTCTGCCGGGGTTTAGTGATAAATGGGAAACTACAGCTTTAGCATATGTAATTCACGAAAAAAGCGAAAGAACGGTAGTAAACAATCAGTATGATATTCTCTCTGTTACTAAAAGTGGGATTGTAAAACAGGAGGAACACTTTAACAAGCAAATTGCAAGTGAAAACAATATTGGATATAAAGTCTTGCGCCGAGGACAGTTGGCATTTAGCACTATGAATTTATGGATGGGAAGTGTAGATGTTCTAGAGAACTATGATATCGGCATTATATCACCAGCATACAAAATATTTGAATTTAATGAGAATACTATGCTAATTCATTTTGGAAAGTTCTTTATGAAATCCGATGCAATGTTATGGAGATATAAAATAAACTCCGAGCAAGGTGCAAGTATTGTACGTAGAAACCTAGATCTCACAGCGTTACTTCATACAAAGATCAAAATTCCATCCACCAAAGAACAAACTGCTATTGCCAATGTCCTAACCGCCGCCGACCATGAAATCGACCTGCTGCGACAGGACTTGGAACAGGAAAAGCAAAAGAAAAAAGCCCTGATGCAATTACTGCTGACGGGGATTGTGAGGGTAAATGTATGAAACGAGATATGGACTTGTGCAGAAAAATTCTTTTTGCAATTGAAGAAGATGAAAGTGGACGACCTATATCTGATTTGAAAATCGAAGATTATTCTGCAAAGGAGATTATGTACCACTGTGAGCTTCTTTATCAGGAAGGATTCCTTCAAGGCTATAAGAAATATTTCGGTGATCAATTTTCAGTCGGCTCGTTGACATGGGAAGGACATGATTTTTTAGACAAGATTCGGGAAGATACGGTTTGGAATAAAATAAAGGAGGTCATTACTCAAAAAGGAGCAACTTTGACATTTGAAATCATTAAGAGTGTTGCACCTTCTATTATTTCATCTATGATAACCGGAATCTAAATTTTAGGGAAAAGCGAGGCGGATTTTCCGCCCCGCTATTCCTGCTTTGATAGACAATCCCGAAAGGAGGCAGAACCATGGACAAAAATGCTTATTTGGAAGTCAATGCCAGCCAGCAGCCTGCCATTGATCTGCTCAAAGCCATGGGCTACACCTACATATCCCCGGAGGACTGCGAGGCCCAGCGGGGCAGCCGTTACAACGTGCTTCTGAAGGATATTCTCCGAGGTCAGTTGCGCAAGCTCAACCGCTATGCCTACGCCGGAGTGGAAAATGAGTTTTCCTCTGCCAATATTGAGCGGGCCATTGCCGAATTGGACGAGCCATTGACGGACGGCCTTGTCCGCACCAGTGAAAAAATATATGATGCTCTTTTGTTGGGCAAGAGTTACCCGGAGACGGTTGGCGACGGAAAACCCCTCAGCTTCAATCTGAAATACATTGACTGGGAACACCCGGAAAATAATCTCTTCCATGTCACCGAAGAGTTTTCTGTAGACAGTGTGGACAAACAGCACAATGCAAGACCGGATATTGTGCTGTTCATCAACGGTATCCCCTTTGCTGTCATCGAGTGCAAGGCTCCCCAAATCAGTGTAGAACAGGCAGTGCAGCAAACTGTCCGCAATCAGCAGCCGGAGTATATCCCCCAGTTGTTCAAATATGCGCAGATCGTCATGGCAACCAATAAGAACGCCGTCAAATATGCCACCGCGGGAACTATAAAGAAATTCTGGAATGTGTGGAAGGAGCAGGACGAAGGGTGGATGCAGGAACGGCTGGACAAATGGGTAGGAGATCGCACCCCCACCGTACAGGATCAGAATATCATTTCTCTGTTCAGCGTGGAGCGGGTCATGGAGCTGATTCGGTATTTTGTCCTATTTGACGCCAACATCAAGAAAATCTGCCGATATCAGCAGTATTTCGCCATCAAAGAAATTCTGAAAACCATTGTGCAGGAGGATGAACAGGGCAACCGTCAAAGCGGTGTCATCTGGCACACCCAGGGCAGCGGCAAAAGCCTGACCATGGTCATGCTGGCCAAGTATATTCTGCTGGAGCTGTCTTCCTGTCATCCGAGAGTGATCATCGTCACCGACCGCAAAGAGTTGGACGGACAAATTGCGTCCACCTTCGCCCACACCCGGTTAAGCCCCGCACAAGCCACCAGTGGCCGCCATTTGGTGCAGCTGGTGGAGGATCAAAAGGCAGATGTAATCACAACCATCATCAACAAGTTTAATACTGCCGAACGATTGGATTTGAAAAACCTCTCCCGAGATGTGTTTATCTTGGTAGACGAGAGCCATCGTTCCAATTACGGCCTAATGGCAACCAAAATGCGAACAGTATTCCCCAACGCCTGCTATATCGGCTTTACAGGCACACCCCTGATGAAAAAAGAAAAGAATACCATGTCCAAGTTTGGCAAGCTGATCCATAAGTACACCATCAGCGACGGCGTGGCAGACGGGGCCATTGTGCCGTTGATTTATGAAGGGCGTTTTGTGGAACAGAAGGTGGACGAGGAAAACATTGACCTCTGGTTCCAGCAGACGACTAAACGGCTGACCGATGCGCAGAAAGAGGATCTGCGCAAAAAATGGAGCAGCATCCGGCGTCTGACCTCCACGGATGCCCGCATCAAGCGGATCGCTCTGGACATCAGTGAGCACTTTACAGAGGGCTTCAAGGATACCGGATTCAAAGCCATGCTGGCCACCAACTATAAGCGGGACGCAATCCGCTATCTGGAGTGCTTTGAGCAGTTTGGAGATATCACTTGTGCCGCAGTCATTTCACCTCCCGATATGCGAGAGAGCGTAGACGATATGGATGAGGGTACTGACGACAAAGTAATCGCCTACTGGAACAGGATGATGCGGCAGTATGGCGACGCAGACCGCTATGAGGAGACCATGAAAAACAAGTTCTGTGACGGTGAGATCGATATTCTCATTGTGTGCAGTAAATTGCTTACCGGCTTTGACGCGCCCATTTGTCAGGTGCTGTATATTGACAAGGAGTTAAAAGAACACGGGCTCTTGCAGGCCATCGCCCGAACCAACCGCCTGTCTGAGGGCAAGGACTACGGCCTGATCGTGGATTACCGGGGCTTGATTGAAAAGCTGGATACTGCCATGGAGCTGTACAGCGGTGCCGGACTGGAGAACTTCGACGGTGGTGACCTGAAGGGCGTTGTCGTGGATGTCATGTCCGCAGTCGGAAAGTTGCGGGAAGCCTATTCCAACTTGATGAATCTCTTTGCACCTGTGTCCAATCAGGACGATATCAACGAAATAGAGGATTTTCTTGCAGATGATAAGCGGCGGGAAGCGTTTTACAATCTGCTGTGTGCCTTCGGTAAAGCACTCAATGTGGTCCTGAACGCACAGCAGGCTTATGAAGCAGTGCCTAAGGATGAACGGGCAACCTACCAAGATGCCTTTGTGTTCTTTTCCAAGGTACGCCGCAGCGTAAAACCCCGGTACGGAGACGCCATTGATAACAGTGAATATGAGCCTTTGATGCAAAATCTGTTGGATACGCACCTGTCCGTTGCAGGCTTGAAGCAGATCACCAATCCGGTGGATATTTTGAATCGAGATGAGTTGGAACAGGAGCTGAATAGTCTGGGCTCCCTGCGTGCAAAGGCAGATGCCATCACAAGCAAGATGACCAAAAGCATCAGCGAAAAATATCAGGAAAATCCGGCCTACTATGACAGCTTTTCCAAGCGGATCAAAGACGCATTGGATCAGTACAAAGAAAAGGTGATTTCTGAGGCTGAATATCTGGCAAAGATGCGCGAAATTATGGAAGATTATCGTGCAGGAAAAACAACGGTGACTTATCCCGAATCCATCAAAAACAATGTACACGCTCAGGCGTTCTATGGCGTTTTGAGCGCAATTTTTGACGAAGCAGAGGAAGCTGGCGTATCGGCTGATTTTACCGCTGAAATTGCGCAGGAGATTACCAAAATCATTGCAGCACACAGCCAGGTAGACTGGACCAACAATAAAACCATTCATGACCGAATCGCACAGGATATTGATGATTTGTTTTATGAATATGAAAAGAATCGTGGCTTGAAGCTGTCTTTTGATACCATCGACAAGGTGATCGAAAATGTCAAAACAGTGGCACTGCGGAGGTTCTGAAAGCATGGCCCAGGAATTGATGCGAACCGTTTTCTATGAAGGTCAGACCATCCAGTATGTGCTGGAATCCAAACAGGTGAAAAACCTGAATCTCAGAATTCGGAAAGATGGCAGTGTCTATGTCTCTGCCAATCCATCTGTCCCGCCTAAGAAAGTGGACGAGTTTGTCCAGAGCAAGGGGGCCTATATCCTCTCTGCACAAAAGAAATTCCGAACGATGGCAGAATATGCGCCGAAACCCAAGCAGTATATCAGCGGAGAAAACTTTTGCCTATTGGGTCGGGGGTTACGACTGAAGGTAGAGCAGTCCGTAAAAGAAGAAGTGTTTTCTGACGGCGTGTACTTGTATCTCCGTGTAAAAGATCCGGATGATTTCCAAAGGAAGCAAAGAATTGTTACGAAATATTTTGAGAAGCAGTGCCGTGAAACGTTTGGTGAAGTGATCTTGGCTCTATACCCAACCTTTCAGAAATATGACGTTGAAATGCCAAAGCTGCGAATCCGTGATATGGAGACACGCTGGGGCTCCTGCCTGGCGAAAAAGGGGATCATTACACTGAATAAGCGGCTGTTGGAAGCTCCTAGAAACTGTATTGAATACGTGGTGATGCATGAATTTTGTCACTTCATCCATCCAGATCACTCAAAACGCTTCTATGCTTTTCTTACCATGCTGATGCCAGATTGGAGAGAGCGAAAAGTCGTATTGGAGGAAAACTCAGTTTGCAGGAATTATTAAGACATCTACGCCAGAGTAAAGAAAAACGGAAAGTATGAGCGGTATCTGGAAGGCGGTTCCTCATCTTGCAGTGTATGATGGGACACAATTGATATCCATGAAAAGAGGAGGGGAGAAAAATCGTGAGCAGCTTGACAGCACCGCAGATCACACGATACAAAGAATATTTTGGGCAGTTTCACCGTGGATTCGGAGCAAGCGGCTTTGGCTTTGATGCCCAGAGCAGCCTGCTTTGGGAGGAGCTGTTCCGGCTGCTCTTACACATTGAGCCTGATGAAACGGGAGCCAGAAGGCTGTGGTTACGGGCTCGGAGAGGACCAATCAAGGACTTTGGCGATTTTGATGCACTCCTTGCGGAAGGTCAGGTGTCTGACCGCAATGAATTTGAAAACTGGTGGCAGCAGGAGTTCCCACATCAAGTATGCTGGTTTCAGCTTACAGCAAGAGAGAACAGCGGTACTGGCTACAGATCCATCATCCTCGAAAACAGCATAGTTTTTGAGGAATTATCCAGCCAAAAGAGCAGTACTTCTCACAATGCAACAGAATTTATCCAGTGGCTGATCGATGGGGTAAAGACTTGTCTTGATGAACTTCGAGCGGGTGTATATCAGCAGCATATAGAACAGGAATTGCCCTATCGAAAGCGGATCGGAACCATCAGACGTGAACAGCTGTGGAAGATTTATCTGGAACAAAAGGCTGCCTTTTTTATGGGAATCTCGCCAGAAGAAATCAAATTATTTTTTGCTTTAACGGCTCAACAGAGAGACGGCAAGAATCCTTGCCGTCCTCTGCTGACCGGCATGACAGCCAATGACTTTTATGGATTTTGTGCCCTTGGATATCGTGCAAATCACTACTCTGGCCTGGACCTTTCTCCGAAAGACCAGTACGCATTCCATGCGGATGGTCGAGATGATGGACTTTCGGAGATCACAGGCAATTCTGAGGAGGCTTTTTCGGACTGGTATCATGCCAGAAAACAGACGGGCGGTCATCCTTGGGAGGTATGCCGTGGTGGAAGTGATACCCACATCAGTCTGTTTGTCGTGGAGAAAAGCGGAGGATATGAGCTGCACTTGGAGGGCAGCTCATATCCTCGCACGATAGAGACAATCAAATTTTATCTGGCATTAAAAGGTGCGGGACTTCCGGTATATCTTCATAATGCCCAGCTGCTGGCAGCTCGGCTGAAGGGAGAAGAAAAGGTAGGAATCGTACCTGACAGTATGTTACTTGTTGGCTGTGAGAGTCTCTTTCCGGAAGAGCATATTTCTGAGTTTATCCATTTTCCAACGGACAAAGAATCCCTGGTGATGAAATATGCACAGTGGAAACCGCTCCCTATCGTGCAATTCAAAGAGTGGGCGCTTGATGGTGAGGAGAAAGAATAATATTATTCCGTTTTGACAAATAAGGCGAGATAAATTGCCAAAAGCAGCAGGATGAAGTATAATTAAATAACGGCAGGCCCTGCGCCTGCAAGGAAAGCCGTACAGGATAGCCCTGTGCGGCTTTCCTGCTGATTATAAAAATATGCATGCCTCATTTACAAAGGAGGAGCATCTGTGAATACTGCGATCTATGAGTATCTGAAAACGGCGTCGGATTTGGCCCCGGATTCCTATGACGGCAGTTATGAGTTAGTGCGGGCGGTGGTCACCGCATACAAAGAAGTGGAGTCTGCTGTGCTGAACTACCTCGATTTGAACGCTGTCTATTTGATGTGTATTGGTACCTGGCGGCACAGCTACGAGAAAAAGAAAGAGACTTTACGGAAGAGTCATCTTCCAAAGGAGGAACAGGAAAATCTGTGCGCCTTGGTAGACCGATTAAAAACCAATGCGGAGAATGGATATTATTCCTGTAAGGGTAGCTATGTCGGCACAGAAGATGATATTGGAATGTTTGGGACGGGTTTCTATTCGTTCCAGAATAAGACAAACGATAGATCCGTACGGGAGTTTATCCGCCTGTGCATCGATTTGCTGGATCTATCTGATGATGAGCAGATGTTTCAGAGAGCGGCGCTGGTGCTGAATCATACCTTCAAAGGAATGCAGACAGCGGCAGCTTCGGTGGTGCTCCACTGCCTGAAGCCTGACACCTTCCCAGTACTGAACAGTAATGCGGGAAAGGAAAGCACGTTTGCGGCGCTGGATATTCCATTGGAGAAGCCAGGAGTGCTGGAGACTTATATCGGGAACTGCCGAAAAATCAAGGCGTTTCGAGATCAGAATTTCCCGTTTAAAAATTACCGCATCATGGATATGGTCCCCTGGGAAATGGGAGACAAAACAGACCCAATCAAACGCCTTCTCCAGGACTACAAGAATGATTTTGAGAACTGGATCCCAGAGGAACTCTATAAGTGGCAGGCAGTGAAATGCTTTCAGGATCACTGGAAGCTTGATGCGGAGGATTTTTCCGGGATGCTGGAAAGCTCGTTGAAGCAGGCTAAAAATCTGTTGGATAACGGCTATGGCTTGCCCATGAGGATGATCCTTAGGTTTGCGGAACAGGAGCCGGAAACCGTCCGGGAGATGTTCCGGGCTCTGTTTACGGAGGAGACGGAACTGACGCAGCGGATTGAAATATTCCAACAGTCAGCCGAAGAATTACTGATCCGAGGCGGCTTTAAGGCAGAAAACAAGCGACATTTCCAAAGTGATAAGAATATCCTTCGCTATTTGTTCTTCCACTATCCTGAGAGGTACTATCTGTATCAGTATGGCAAGCTGGCAGAGGTGTCCAAATTGATTGGATATGACGCGGATTGCAAAGAAGGGGACAGTCAGAATATCGATACTTATATGGATATGGCCAAACAGATCCGGAATGAAGTGGAGCGGGATAAGGAGCTTCAGTCTATGCTCCGAAAAAAATTGACAGCTGACTGCTATCAGGATCAAGCCCATCACCTTCTGACAGATGATATTATTTTCTATGGATATTGCCAGCAGAAAAAGGAAAAAGAAAAGCCGCCGAAGGAGAGAGAAAAAATGGACTTTGCTAAAAATATGATCCTATATGGTCCTCCAGGAACCGGAAAAACCTATCACACGGTGCTGTATGCGGTGGCGATTCTGGAGGGTAAAACACTGGATGAGGTGAAGGCAGAGGACTACCAGCAGGTGTTTCAGCGTTACAAGGCATATAAGAAGCAAAACCGCATTGCCTTTACGACCTTCCACCAGTCTTACGGCTATGAGGACTTTATTGAAGGCATCCGTCCCCAAATGAAGTCGCAGGCGGAAGGAGAAGAGGAAGCTGAGAGCATGACCTATCAGGTTGAGGCGGGGGTGTTCAAGTGGTTCTGCGAGCAGGCGTCCCGGCCGGTCTCGGTGAACACGCAGGATTATGCCCTCAATGAGGATCCAACGATCTGGAAGGTTTCACTGGAGGGTACAGGCCCTAATGAAACCAGAGCAGAATGTCTGAACAACGACCATATCCGGATTGGATGGGATGATTATGGTGAGAATTTTTCTGAGGAGACAGAGTTTAAGGACGGCGGCGCCCGTATTTTGAATGCCTTCTATAAGCGAATGCGAGTAGGAGATATTGTGTTCTCCTGTTATAGTGCCTCCCAAATTGACGCAATCGGTGTTGTGACCGGTGCTCCTGAATGGGATGACAACTACGCCCACTATAAACGGGTGAGACCTGTAAAGTGGCTGGCTAAGGGTTTTCTGGAGGATATTCAGAGCATCAATGGCGGCCACGCCATGGTGCAGGGGACAGTGTATCAGCTTTGTAATGTGTCTCTGGAGGATGCTTACAGGATGATTGAAAAGCATGGGGAGCAGTCGGAGAAAGTTCAAAATATTCCCTATGTGTTTATCATTGATGAGATCAATCGAGGAAATATCTCTAAAATTTTCGGTGAGCTGATTACATTGATCGAGGAGAACAAGCGAATCGGCGGAGAAGAGGAAACGCTGGTCAGCCTTCCGTATTCACGTAAACCGTTTGGTGTGCCGAAAAACGTCACCATCCTCGGAACTATGAATACTGCCGACCGTTCCATCGCCATGCTGGATACTGCCCTGCGCCGCCGCTTCCAATTCTATGGGATGCTGCCGGAACCGGATGTGCTGGCTGGTGTGGAAATTGAGTCGAATGGAAAAACGATTGTTGTGTCCGAGCTGCTGAGAACAATGAACCGCCGAATTGAATTTCTATATGACCGGGAGCACACCATTGGTCATGCATACTTTATGCCGCTGAAAAAAGATAACTCGATGGACACTCTGGGAGAGATATTCTCCAACAGTGTGATCCCTCTGCTTCAGGAGTATTTCTTTGAAGATTATGAGAAAATTCGAATGGTTTTGGGGGACAATCAGAAAACCGCAGGCAGTGGAACGGAATTTATTACAATCCGAGATAATGATGTGCAAAAGCTGTTTGGTCACAGCGAGTTAGAGCTGGATGACAAACGATGCTATGAAATCGACCGGATGGCTGCATATCAAGCAGAGGCGTATGACTTTCTGAAAGAAAGTTGAGGGACTCGACGATGGGAAAACGAGTGTATACAACAACGGAATATGGCTCTTTTCTCAGTGAAAAGCACATTGACGGGTATGTGACGCTGCCTGACCGTACCTTTCAGCAGCTGCGTCAGTTTGTCCTATCTGATCAGTCCTCACAGCTTCTGGGGCTGACCAGTAAAGGTGCCTTGGGTGAGGTCATTACTGCAAAAAACTATGTGGGGATCATTGTGCTCCCAGATGGGGCAGTGATACAGATCTTACCCAAAATTTATTCAGTTGTGAAGGATGACAAGGCTCATTCAAAGTCAAAAAAGCTGCTCCTACAAATGCTGAAAACCCTCAGAGAAGCCCCCAACCACACCTTGCCCCCGGCACAGGTGGATATTGTAAATATGGATGTTCTAGAGATTTTCATCCGAATGTTTCTGGATGAGCTGCTTTTGCTGGTGCAGCGGGGGTTAAAGTGCGGATATGAAAATGTGCAGGAGAATTTGAACCTCATCAAGGGGAAATTATTGTTCTCGCAGCAGCTGCGTAAAAATTTTGCACATCAAGAGCGCTGCTATGTGGCCTATGATGCGTTTACGATCAACCGCCCCGAAAACCGGCTGATCAAATCCACCCTTCTCATCCTTGAACGGAAGTCAGTCAATGAGAAAAACCGACGGGATATCCGAATGCTGTTGCAGACAATGGAGCAGGTGGATCGGTCCAGAAGTATAGAACGTGACTTCGCTCAGTGCGTATCAGACCGCAGTATGAAGGATTACCGAAATATACTGCGCTGGTGCCGCATCTTTCTGACCAACCACAGCTTTACATCCTTCACTGGGCAGGAGCGGGCCTTTGCGCTGCTTTATCCCATGGAGAAGCTGTTTGAGAGCTATATAGCCGCCCAGCTAAAGCGGAGCTTGGGAGGGGAGGCATACCGGATCACAGCACAGGACAGGTCCCATTGGCTGTTTGAAACGTCAAAGAAATTCCAGCTGAGACCGGATCTGGTTGTTCACCGCAGAATAGACGGGGCCGTGTTTGTGCTGGATACCAAGTGGAAGCTGCTCAATAAAACACAGAGAAACCTGGGGATCTCCCAGGCAGATATGTACCAGATGTATGCCTACCAGAAAAAGTATGGTGCTGAAACTGTGACCCTGCTTTACCCGAAAACAGAATGGGTGGATGCAGACGAACCGCTGGATTTTCATGGCGAAGACGGGTTTCATGTACTTGTGCGGTTTGTGGATCTGTTTCGCGTGCAGGAGAGCATGACGGAGCTGCAGAAGCTGATGGAAGAAAGATGAACACAACCGGATATCGATCTATTTAGAAACTTTTCCAGTGTGGCACAGAAGCTGTTTGCTATGACCAGTTGAAGTTTATAGTTGCAATTTCGCTAACAACCCTGCTCGCTTGAGCGGGGTTGTTTTTTCTGCCATTTTTTTCAATCAATTATTTCACTGACAACGCTTTATACGCATTGTCCTTGCTAATACGCTGATAATACGCACGCACGCAGAAAACGACAGGAGCAACACGGATTTAATACGCTTCTAATACGTATTCGGAATTCTGCAACGATTCGAGGGCGGAGCATGAAATTATCATTTCTGCTGTACAGAAAAAATTTTT
>JAHHSD010000087.1 GCA_020025425.1 Oscillospiraceae bacterium | reverse complement strand
GGTCAGGGTGGTGTCGGTCAGCTCCAGGTCAAAGCGGATGCGCCAGAGCTCGGCGCCGGATACGGCGGTCCCTCTGCGCTGCCAGGCCAGCTTCTGCACGTCCACCTCGCTGACGGTCAGACCGGTGTCAAAGCGGTCCTCGGCCAGAATGGAGCCGTTTTCCACAATGAGCCGGTGGCCGGAGAACACCTGGTCGGTGGTGGACTCCCCCTCGCCGGCGTTGGCGCACAGGACGGCACAGCCCAGCCGGGCGGACTGGCTCTCCAGCAGCTGGCGGCGGCGGGCGGCCCGGCCTACCAGCTCAGGCTGGGCGATGGGGCACAGGATCAGGGTGGCCCCGCCCTGGGCCAGCTTCAGGATGGGGGGCTCGGAGGAGGCGTCCCCCGCCCGGGTCTCCACGCCGATGATGAGCTGGGGGATGGACTCGCAGACGAGCACGACGGGCTCGATCCCCAGGGTGACCTCCTGCCCGCACAGGATGGTGGGAATATCACTGCCGGCGCCGGGAGTGAACCAGCGCTGCTGGGCGTGGGGGACGGCGTGGGCGGGGACCAGGGAGAGGATCTCCCCCTTGTGGAGGACGGCGGTGCAGTCGTAGACCCGGTGGTCATGGGTGCACAGCACGGGCAGGCCCACGGCAATGACCATGTCCAGCTCCTCAGTGGCGGACAGGATGTCGCCCAGAGCCCGCTCTGCCCCCTGGAGCAGCACATCGTGGGCAAAGAGATCGCCGCAGGTGGAGCCGGTGAGGCACAGCCGGGGCAGGCACAGCACCTTGACGCCCTTCTCCTGGGCCTTGCGGATCAGCTGGATGCAGCTCTGGGCGTTGTAGGCGCAGTCGGCCACCCGGATCTCGGGGGTGCCGCAGGCTGTCTTGATGAAACCGTCGCGCATATAAAATTCCTCCTTGGAATGTTTCTTTGATTTTCCCGATAATCATACTCCTCAGAGGGGCTGATTGCAACCGATCTGAGGTGTTTTCAAAAGAAAAGTTCCCGGTGAACTTCAATCACCGGGAACTTAGAAACCACAGAAAAATTATACGTTGAAGCGGAAGAGGATGATATCGCCGTCCTGCACCACGTACTCCTTGCCCTCGGAGCGGATCAGGCCCTTCTCCCGGGCGGCGGCCATGGAGCCGGTGGCCATCAGGTCGTCATAGGACACCACCTCGGCCCGGATGAAGCCCCGCTCGAAGTCGGAGTGGATCTTGCCGGCGGCCTGGGGGGCCTTGGTCCCCTTGGTGATGGTCCAGGCGCGGCACTCATCCTCGCCGGAGGTCAGGTAGGAGATCAGGCCCAGCAGGGTGTAGCTGGCCTTGACCAGGCGGTCCAGACCGCTCTCGGCAATGCCCAGATCGTCCAGGAACATCTTCTTCTCCTCGGCGTCCAGCTCGGCGATCTCGGCCTCCAGCTTGGCGCACACGGGGATGACCTGGGCGCCCTGCGCCTTGGCGCGCTCCTCCACCAGCTTGTAGTAGGGGACGCTCTCAGGGTCGGCAAAGCCGTCCTCGTCCAGGTTGGCGGCGTAGATGACGGGCTTGAGGGAGAGCAGCTCGCAGTCGGGGTACTCCTCACCGATGTTGACCTGGGTGTAGCTGCGGGCGGACTTGCCGTCGTTGAGCCAGTCGCGCAGGCCCTCGAAGTCGGCGGCCTCCTGGAGGAACTTCTTGTCGCCCTTGGCGGCCTTCTTAGCCTTGTCGATGCGGCGCTCCACCATCTCCAGGTCGGCCATGATGAGCTCCAGGTCGATGGCGTCGATGTCTCCGATGGGGTCCACGGGGACATTGGCGCTGGCGTCGGACACCACGTGCATGATGTTCTCGTCGTCAAAGCAGCGGACCACATGGACAATGGCGTCGGTCATGCGGATGTTGCCCAAAAACTTGTTGCCCAGGCCCTGGCCCTTGGAGGCGCCCTTCACCAGACCGGCGATGTCCACGAACTCGATGACAGCGGGGGTGGTCTTTTTGGGGTGGTACATTTCGCTCAGCTTGTCCAGGCGGTGGTCCGGGACGGTGACCATGCCCACGTTGGGGTCGATGGTGCAGAAGGGGTAGTTGGCGCTCTCGGCGCCGGCGTTGGTAATGGCGTTGAACAGGGTGCTCTTGCCCACATTGGGAAGTCCCACAATACCTAATTTCATAGTTTTCGATTTCTCCTTTATTTTCAATGGTTTCCAGGCT
>JAHHSD010000086.1 GCA_020025425.1 Oscillospiraceae bacterium | reverse complement strand
AGGCCCTGGGCATCAGCGACGAGGACATCCAGGAGCGCTTCGGCCACCTGGTCAACGCCTTCAAGTTCGGTGCTCCCCCCCACGGCGGCCTGGCCTACGGCCTGGACCGTCTGTGCATGCTGATGGCCGGCGCCGGCTCCATCCGCGACGTCATCGCCTTCCCCAAGGTCCAGAACGCCTCTGACCTGATGATGGCCTGCCCGGATGTGGTCGATGACAAGCAGCTGGATGACCTGTCCATCGCCTGCACCCGTATGGAGCAGACCCCTGCCGAGGAGCAGTAATTCTCCTCTTGTCATCGACCGGGGTCCCCATCCCAGATGGGGCGGCGCATATGCGCCGTCATTCGACGCCCAGCGGAGAATGGCGCAGGCGGAATTCACTTCCGCCGAGCATTTCAAAACAAAGGGCTCCCGCAAGATGCCTGCATCTTGTGGGAACGATGACAAACAGCTGGATGACCTGTCCATTGCCTGCACCCGTATGGAGCAGACCCCCGCCGAGGAGCAGTAATTCCACAAAAACCACAAAAACGGGAGCGTATCAGCAGATACGCTCCCGTTTTTATTTCTCTTCTCCCTCTATGGGCGGTTTTTCTTCCACATAAAACATGATTTTTGTGACAAACTCGTCCTCATTCCGGGAGGTGATGTAGTCATTCACGCAGAACTCGTAGGAGTCCGAGACAATATTCAGCCGGTGGTCCCAACAGAAGTGGAGCAGCCGGAGGTAGGACTCCTGGATGGCGTCATACTTGCCCACATGCCAGGTGCTGGCGGTCAGGCCCCTGGGCAGCTGTCTGATATTCTCCGCCGCGCAGGTCTCGTCGGTGGTGACAAAGGCCAGGGTGGACTGGGTGAACAGCCCGCCGCGGATATGCTCCAGGGGGACGGACACCCCGCACTGAAAGAAAATGGGCAGGTCGTCCCGGAAGGCCTGGGCGTAGCACTGCTTGGTGGCCAGGCTGATCTGGGTCATGTCGTAGGGCCTCTCCACCGGGTGGTATAAGAGATAGGTCGGCTCGGCCACGGCCACCACAGGGGTGGTCTCCGCCCCCCGCACCACCTTTTCCACCTGCTCACACCGGTGCTCCAGCCGGTTTTTGATCAGGGACAGCTCCCTGATCTTGTGCTCGATGACGGCCAGCTGCTGGCGCAGAAAGGTCAGGCTGTTTTTCGTGGTATAGCTGCTCATATGCTCCTTGATCTCATTGAGGGAGAACCCGATCTTCTTCATGATCAGGATGGTGTCCAGGTAGTCCAGCTGGTCGGCGCTGTAATACCGGTACCCGTTCTGAGGGTCGGTATAGCTGGGCTTGAACAGACCGATCTTGTCGTAATAGAGCAAGGTCTGCTTGGAGATGTTCTGGTATTTGGCCAGCTCCCCCGCGGAAAACATGTTATTCATCTGCCCCATCCACCGCCTTACTGTATTGTTACAATATCCTTCATTATACGAATCCCCGGACAAAAAGGCAAGGCCCGAACAGCGCACCGTTCGGGCCTTGTTTTTTAAAAATTCAGCCGCCCAGCAGCATCATCAGGATGGGGATGCTGATAAAGCTGCCCAGGGTGGACAGGGCGGCGCCGGTGGCGGCGTACTTCTCGTCGGCCCCGTAGGCGCCGGCCATCACCGTCACCTGGGTGACCACGGGCAGAGCGCTCTCCACCACGAATACGTTTCTGGCCAGACCGGACATGCCGAACAGGTTGCAGAAGGTCAGGCAGATGACGGGGGCTATCGCCAGGCGGAACACCAGCATGGTGGGCAGGCCCCGCATGAAGCGGATGTTTTTCAGCCCCACCTCGTAGATGATGAAGCCGCAGTAGATCAGGCCCAGGGGGGCCACCGTCTTGCTGATGTACTCGGAGAACTTCATCACCGGGGCGGGCAGCCGCAGGTCCAGCACCAGCAGCACAATGGCGGCCAGCACCCCCAGGATGGGGGGCTTGGTAAAGATAGTCTTTAAAAATCCGCCCACCGTGGTCCTGGTCCCGGCCACGGTGCCCGAGCGCTCAATGAGGATCACCCCCACCGACTGGAGGAAGGCGGTGTGGCCCAGGTAGTAGATCATGATGTAGGGCATGCTCACCTCGCCGAAGAGCTGGGTACACACCGGGATGCCGATGAACAGGGTGTTGGACAGGCCGGCCATGGCCACAAACACGCCCCAGCGCTCCCGGGGCAGCTTGAGGAGACAGGCCAGTCCCACCGAGACCAGCAGGGTCACCACCACGCCGCAGGTGCCGGCCACCAGCATGATCCCCGCCTCTCCCAGGTCGTCCCGGTGCAGGTTGTTCAGGATGCCGGTGATACAGTTGCAGGGGACAGCGATGTTGATGATGAACTTGCTGACGAACTTCTTCTCCACGCTGGTCATCCAGCCCGCCCGGCCCATAAAATAGCCCACGGACATGAGCATCAGCAGGACCAGCGAGGCGGACAGGGCATTCAAAAACCCGGCCATTTGAGCACTTCCTTTCATTTCACGGCAAAGCGCCCCCTTCCATCAGGGGGCGCTGCATGGGATCACTCGTTCTGGGGCTTGTCCCCGCCGGGACGGGGCTTGCGGCGGCGGCGGTAATGGGGCTTCTTCTCTCCGCCCTCACCGGCAGGGCCGCTCTGTCCGCCCTCCTGGGGCTGTCTGGGCGGTTTTTGGGGGCGGGGCTTATCC
>JAHHSD010000085.1 GCA_020025425.1 Oscillospiraceae bacterium | reverse complement strand
GCCCCGCTCTGGGTCAGCACGGCGTCAACATCGCCGCTTTCACCAAGGAGTTCAATGAGCGCACCAAGGGTGACGCCGGCCTGATCATCCCCGTCGTCATCACCGTTTACGCTGACCGCTCCTTCTCCTTCATCACCAAGACCCCCCCTGCTGCCGTCCTCATCAAGAAGGCCTGCAACATCGAGTCCGGCTCCGGTGTGCCCAACAAGACCAAGGTTGCCACCATCAGCAAGGACGATGTCCGCAAGATCGCCGAGACCAAGATGCGCGACCTGAACGCCGCTTCCGTCGAGGCCGCCATGAGCATGATCGCCGGTACTGCCCGCTCCATGGGCATCGTCGTGGGCGAGTAAGGAGGGTGTAAGGAATGTTTAGAGGTAAGAAGTATACCGACAGCGCCAAGCAGATCGACCGCAACAACCTGTACGATCCTGCCGAGGCTATGGCTCTGGTCGTCAAGACCGCTACCGCTAAGTTCGACGAGACCGTCGAGCTGCACGTGAAGCTGGGCGTCGATTCCCGCCACGCTGACCAGCAGGTCCGCGGCGCCATCGTCCTGCCCCACGGCACCGGCAAGACCCAGCGCGTGCTGGTCTTCGCCAAGGGCGCCAAGGCTGACGAGGCCCGTGCCGCCGGCGCTGACTTCGTGGGCGAGATGGACATGGTGGAGAAGATCCAGAAGGAAAACTGGTTCGACTTCGACGTGGTCGTCGCCACTCCCGACATGATGGGCGTTGTGGGCCGTCTGGGTAAGGTCCTGGGCCCCAAGGGTCTGATGCCCTCCCCCAAGGCCGGCACCGTCACCATGGACGTGACCAAGGCCATCAACGAGATCAAGGCCGGTAAGGTTGAGTATCGTCTGGACAAGACCAACATCATCCACTGCCCCATCGGCAAGGTCTCCTTCGGCACCGAGAAGCTGGCTGAGAACTTCAACGCCATCATGGGCGCTATCATCAAGGCCAAGCCCTCCGCTGCCAAGGGCACCTACATCAAGAGCTGCACCGTGGTTTCTACCATGGGCCCTGGTGTCAAGGTCAACGGCGCCAAGCTGTAAGATCTCTTTTCAAGATCAGCACCCCAGCCAATTCCCCTTCGCGGGACGGCTGGGGTGTTTTTTTGCCGAAAATGCCCCAGCTGATTTGATTCAGCTGGGGCATGCTTTTTATGAATTCAGGACCAGGAGGTAGGCCTCATCGGGCGTGATCTGCCGACCATCCCGGTAGAGCCGCCAGTCGGTGAGCCGATCCAGCTCCACCTCCAGCTCATCCCCCTCGTGGAGGCCGCTGATGAAGTAGGGCTCGTTGATCAGACTGCCCACCAGGCTGTGCTCCCGCAGCTCCTTCAGCTCAAACCAGATGTGCTCCTTGCCGTTGTAGAAATCGTCCTCCTCTTCTCTGCCTGTATCCTGGTCCAGGCCCATCTTGACAATGGACTTGGCCTCGGACTGAGCAAAGCCCTGGCGCAGCCACTCCAGCCGCTCCACGGCCAGCGCCTGCATCCGCTCCGTCTCCCTGGTGGTCAGCAGCTGCATGGGGTGCTGATAGCGCTCCGGGTCGAACTCGCCCAGCGGGGTGCGGCGGCCGCGCTCCATATCCTCCGGCGTCTCGTAGAAGGACAGCACACCGGACGGGCCGTTGTGGCCCTCCCCGCGGTCCCCCTCCAGGCCCAGGGTCCCCTTGGGATAGTCCTGCATGCAGCGCTCCCACCGGCGCCAGCTCACCACCAGGGCGTCGTCCTCCGACAGCTTGGACACCATGACCGGCTTGTCCTCCTCCGGGAATCCGCCCCGGTCGATCACCTGCTCGGCCAGGCTGACCACCATCTCGCCTACCATCTGGACCTTCTCCTTCGGCACGTTCAGCGCCTCCAGCTCCGGGAACCCGCAGCGGGCCAGGCCGTGGCTGTGGAGCCAGACCGGTCCGCCCTCGTACACCGCCTGGACCGCAAAGAGATAGTCCAGGCCGGGGTCCACCTGGGAGGCGGCGGCCATTTTGGCCCAGATGGGGGACAGGACCCGCTCCCGGGAGAAGTCCACCACGGCCAGCGCCTCGGGGACCATGGCGGTCAGCACCTTCAGCTGGAGGTGCAGGCCCGCCTGGGCGTCCTCATGGAAGCGCATCTCCACCGTCAGGCCGACGGTGTCCTCCATCCGTGCCATATCCGTTTCGGGGATATCGTGACAGAGCTGATACAGACCGTTCGCCTGGAAATCCTCCGGGTAGAACCAGATCTGATACTCCTCCTCCCGGTAGCCCAGGACCACGGTGGGGCAGTGCCGCTCCCTGTCCATAGCAAACTCCCTGATCTCCACCGCCGGGTCCGCCTCCAGGGCGTCGCGGAGGCGATCCACCACATCCTTTGGCTCCCGGATATCCGCCTGATCCCGGGGCACCACCATCATATAAGACGGCAGTCGGGTGACCTCCAGCGGCTTTGGCTGCTTCTTCTGAAAACGCTGCAAAATACCCATGGACTTGTCTCCTTTTCTAAGTTTGAATTTCTGTGTGATCTGCTGCTCTTCTGTGTATTGTTTCGCCCATTATAACAGATGCCTTCGGAGGATTCCAGCATTCTTCCCCACAAAAAGATAAAATATGTGTAAAAACCCCTGTCTTGTTCCCTTGTTATTCCATTCGTGACATATTATAATAGTCAGCGGACCATTTTGCATTTCACCCTGATCTTACAAGAAGAGGTGCCTGTTATGAACCTTTCCATTGAATCATATATCCGCCCCGGCCTGCGTGCCCACCTGATCGGCATTGGCGGGGTGTCCATGTCCCCCCTGGCCGAGGTGCTCCACGGGGCCGGCTGCATCATCACCGGCTCCGACATGCACGAGAGCCCCGCGGTGGCCCACCTGCGCCGGCTGGGCATCCGGGTGACCATCGGCCACCTGCCCGAGAGCGTTGAGGGCGCCGACTGCATCATCCGCACCGCCGCCGTCCACGACGACAACCCGGAGATCGCCGCCGCCCGGGCCCAGGGGATCCCCGTCTTTGAGCGGGCCCAGGCCTGGGGCGCCATCATGCGCCACTACCAGAACGCCCTGTGCGTGGCCGGCACCCACGGCAAAACCACCACCACCTCCATGTGTACCCACATCTTCCTGGCCGCCCAGCGGGACCCCACCGTGATGATCGGCGGCGTGCTCCCCGCCATGGGGG
>JAHHSD010000084.1 GCA_020025425.1 Oscillospiraceae bacterium | reverse complement strand
GTGCCTGCTACACTCCCTAGTGCGCTGGGGGTGTAGCCGGTCACGTGAGGCTGGCCTGCCACGGTATTCTGAACCACAGTTCCCGCTGCGTTCAGCGCACCACGGAGTCCAGCCACGCCCATGGCTGCCGCCTCCGGCGGCAGCAGGCCCATCAGCATAATTATGCTGAGCGCCAAGGACATTGCTCTGCGTAATGTCTGTTTCATAACGTTCCTCCTGTTCTTTTTTCTCTCTCTTTTTTCTCTATTTTTCCGCCCTTTTTTTGCTGCTTTTTTGTGTGAAATCACACCTCCCCATATATCTGAAGTATATCATGAAAGATGGCGGAAATACAACCCACTTCTTCCAAATATTACATTTTGCGCAATACAATCGCTCAACGCGGCAATACACCCCCCACCCGGGGGGTGTATATAAAATCATAACTGTACAGATAGCCTGTATTTCAGCGAGTATTGCGGTGTTTTCCTCCATTATTCTATCGAAATCGCGATTATAGCAAATTAGACAAAAAAACACCAGATTTTCAGGATCCGCCCCCTCTTTTCAGAAAATTATCTCTGAAAATCTGTGCAGTATTTGATTGCTCCCCATTGATCCTTCAGAAAACACAACCTGAAAAGGGGCGCATCCAAGCTGGATGCGCCCCTTTCGTGCCTTCCGTCAGCGGCAGGCCGCCGACTTTTATGTTCGAATATTTTACTCCTTCTCCCAGGTGATCTCGCCCTGGTCGATTTTTTCCAGAATATCCGCCCACTGCTTCGGGGTGAACTTGCTCTGGTCGCCGGACTTCACGGACATCAGACCACCCAGGGTCTGCTCCTCTGCGTCGCTGACCTTCTCGCTGGGGAGGTCCGTCAGGGACACCGTCTTTTGCAGTGTATCCAGATCATCGGATACCACATAGGTGACGGCCCCGGCATCGTTCCCGGCCTGCTCCAGATCCACGCCCTTGGGGGCGTAGAGAGTGACGCCGTCCCCCATGTCCATGCTCTGGAGCTGGTTTAAGTCGATTTCATAGCCATAGGGCAGGGTGCCCTCCTGAGCTCCGTCCGCAGGGTCCGGCTGTTCGGCGGCAAAGGCGGTCACGGCACAGACGGTGAGCAGAGCGCCGCCCACCAGGGCGGTGGTCGTAGCTTTCTTAAACTTCATAATGGATTCAATCCTTTCTTTCATCAGGTTTTCACTGAAATAGCTGCATGAGGGCGTTTTGACCAGCCGCCGCTCCTCCAGGCTGAGGAGGGTCAGGGCGTAGTCCTTCCGCCGCTCCCCGCCCAGCAGGCCCAGGGCGGCCGCGTCACAGGACAGCTCCATGTCCCGGTCGGCCAGCACATACATGGCCCAGACCAGCGGGTTCCACCAGTGGAGGCACAGGGCAGTGGCAAACATCAGCTTGGCCAGGGCGTCAAACCGGCGCACATGGACGTACTCGTGGGTCAGGACGGTCTCCAGGGCCGCCGGGTCCAGCCCCTTGGGCAGGAGGATCACCGGGCGGAGCACCCCATAGGTGAGGGGAGAGCCGATTCGGTCGGACACCCGCAGCTCCAGCGGGCGGACGGTGGGGTGGGCGGCCAGCCAGGCCGCACCCTGAGTGGAACAATCGGGGAGAGCGGTCCGGAACACCCGGCGGCTTTCCACATAGGTGTGGAAAAACCACGCGGCCAGCACCACTGTCCCCAGGCCCCAGGTCAGGGTCAGCAGATCCGGTCCCGCCCTGACCGGCTCAACGGGGATGACGAAGCCGGGGGAGAGGGCAGGCACCACCGTCACGGTGACCTCCGCGGCGCTGTGCAGCCGGGGCAGGGGGAGCAGCCCGGCGGGCACCGGGATGGCGATGGGGAGGAGGAGCCGCAGGGCGGCCAGCTCCCACAGCACCAGAAACGTGGTCTTGGGCAGCCGGTGGAGAGCCAGGGCCCGGACGGCCAGGATGCCCAGGATCAGCACGCTGCCAGACAGGGCCATTTGCGTCAGACGCATGACAGGCACCTCCTCACTCCCACTCCGCCACCATCTGGCGCAGCTGCCGGAGCTGATCTCCGGTGAGCTGTTTATGGCCCAGCAGGGAGGCAAAAAGCAGGTCGGGGGAGCCGTCGAAGAGCTTGTCGATCAGCTCCTCGGTCTCGCTGTCCTGGACCATGGCCTTGGTCACCAGGGCATGGCACAGGAAGTGGGGCTCCCGGCGCTCGATGGCCCCCTTGGCCACACATTTTTTGATCACGGTGTAGGTGGTATTCATGTTCCAGCCGATCTCCTCCTTCAAAATGTCGGAGATGGCCTTGGCGGTCAGATCGCCCTCCTTCCAAAGCACGTCCATGACCTTCAGCTCAGAGTCAAAGAGCTTGATCGTCATTGTATCAAATCCTTTCTTTCAAACTACTGCAATAGTTACAAGTACAAACTATCACAGTAGTATGGGATTGTCAAGCCTGTTTTTTCAGATTTTATGGTGTTCTGCGGCCCCGTAAACAGAAATCGGCAGCACCCATAACGGGTGCTGCCGATGGTTTTCTGATGCTGCCCCAGGGGGCTTTTTGATCTGCGCCGGGACCCTTACAGGGAGAGGGCGGACACCACGGCGGCGCAGCGGGGGCAGAGGGTGGGGTGAGCGGCGTTGGCGCCCACCTTGATGTGGTGCTTCCAGCAGCGCTCGCACTTCTCGCCCTTGGCCTCGCTGACCAGGACACGGACGCCCTCCAGGGCTGTCTCGGCGGCCTGGGCATAGAGCTGGGCGTCGCAGACGGTCTCCACATCGGAGACGATGAACAGGTCGGCCCACTGATCCTCAAAGGCCTTGCGGGTCTCTTCCAGGTTGCTCTCGGCCACGGGCTTGTCGGTGACCAGCACCAGATGGGCCTCCAGGGCCTTGCCGATCTTCTTCTCGGCACGGGCGGCCTCCAGGGCGGCGTTCACGCTGTCGCGCAGCTGCTCCAGCACGGCCCAGCGCATCATCTTCTCCTCGGAGAGGGCGTACTCGGTGAAGGGCTTGTTCATCTGGTTGAGCACCACGTTGCGCACATCATCCTCGGTACGGTGGGGCATGGCCAGCCAGATCTCGTCGCAGGTGAAGGCCAGGATGGGGGCGAAGAGCTTGGTGATGGTATCCAGGATGATCCACAGGGCGGTCTGAGCGGAGCGGCGCTTCAGGCCGTCCTTCTCCTCGCAGTACAGACGATCCTTGATGATGTCCAGATAGAAGGAGGAGAGCTCCACCACGCAGAAGTCGTTGATGGCGTGGGAGACGGCGTGGAACTCGTAGTTGTCATAGGCGGCCATGCACTTCTCGATGAGGGCGTTCAGGCGGGTGATGGCCCAGCGGTCCAGCTCCAGCATGTCCTCGGGCTTGACCAGGTTGTTGGGGTCGAAGCCGTCCAGGTTGCCCAGGCAGTAGCGGGCGGTGTTGCGGAACTTCAGGTAGCTCTGGGAGAGCTGCTTGAAGATCTTGTCGGAGCATCGCACGTCCACGTGGTAGTCGGCGGAACCGGCCCACAGACGCAGCAGATCGGCGCCGTACTTCTCGGTGACCTCAGCGGGGTCCACGCCGTTGCCCAGGGACTTGTGCATGGCCTTGCCCTCGCCGTCCACGGTCCAGCCG
>JAHHSD010000083.1 GCA_020025425.1 Oscillospiraceae bacterium | reverse complement strand
GGTCACGGCGGCCATCAGAGCGGTGGTGGCAAGCAGATGGGTTTTGCTTTTCCTGCGGGCCGGGGCGTGAGAGACGGTGGAGTCCATACTTGTCCTTCCTTTCGTGTTTGGGCGATCCGGGTGTCGGAGGGGAATGTAAACTTAAATTGCTTATATAGTTTACTATACCTGTGCCGATATGTCAACCAAAATAATAAAAGGTTTACGATACAAGACCAAAGTCCGGGCCACCTGGGTGGCCCGGACGATCAAAGCGTCTGAAAGCCGATTGGCCTCCAGAGCTGAAGGTTGGATGGTATGCGGGGCGCCGGAGAGAGCGGATCAATCGTCCTCCGGGCCCGCATTTTTTCCGCAGAAACTGATCTGGCACCGGCTTAAGGCAGTCCTTCGCTTGTCAAAAAATCCAGAACAGGCTTTTTTGACAAACTGCAAAACCACGGGTCCCGGGAAACGGGTCCCGAATGTTTTGGATAGACAGGAAAGACAACCCGGAAGTATCCTTCCGGAGCCTGACACGCTGCCGGTCCTCCCAGCCTGTTTCCCGAAAAGGAAAACTGCGGAGAACACAGAAGCTTGTGTCCCAGCCTCGCCTTTCGCACAGAGCATATACCTGATGTGGAAAAAAGATCGCTCACACACCATCCAAGGCTATTATGGCCCGCCCGGAAGAAAATATCCCTGCTTTTTTGGAATGAGATGTGGAATATTTGTCCAAACTAAGCATAAGCTGGTGCATGAACAAGATAGGTGCGTCTCCTGCGGGAGGCGGGAAGGAGGTCAAAATGGCGGTCAAGACACAAAAATTCAGCCTGCGCCGGAGTGTTCCCAGTCCGGATGAGGTGGAGCGGAGGGCGTTGGAGGAGGAGCTGGCCCGCACCCAGGTGTTGGCCCACCAGGCCTATTCCGGGTTCAATCACACCAAGGACACCGACCTGATCGAATCGTATGTCTATGAAATCAATGCCCTCCAGGCCCGATACAGCTATTTGCTGCGCCGGATCAAGGCGCTGGAGACGGAGCCGTGACCGGCCTGGAGACTCCTGTACTCCCGTGGCTGGCGGTTGGCCTTTTGGTCTGTACCGCCCTGCTGGTGCTCCACCGCCCCTTGGGATGGCTGCTGAAGCTGGCGGTCCGCTCGTCCGCGGCGCTGGCAGTTCTGGCCTGTATCCACCCGCTGTGGGACGGGTTGGGCGTCAATTGGTTCAATGCCCTGGTCCTGGGCGGCCTGGGTGTGCCCGGATTTGCCCTGCTGCTGACTTTACGGTGGCTGCTGAATGTGGTATAAATAAGAGGAGGAGCTTTTGACACTGTGGTGTTGAGAGAGCCTCCTCTTTGCGCTATAATAAAATAAAATTTTTGAGGATGCAATAAAGAACCCTTTCTGCGCATTACATAGATGACAGGAGACATAGGATATGCTGATGGTGCTTGAATCCATGGCCAGCGAAGCGGCCGTGCCAGACCGAACAAAACTGGATCAACTGCTGATCGCCGTGGCACATGGGGACCGGGAGGCCTTCGGAACTCTGTACCAATGTACACGCAGCGCGGTATACAGCCTGACGCTGTCCTACCTTCACCATGGAGAGGATGCCCAGGACGTGACCCAGGACGCATTTGTGCGGATCTGGGAGAATGCCCCGCAGTATCAGTCCAGGGGCACGCCGATGGCCTGGATCCTGACCATCGCAAAAAATCTGGCTCTGATGCGTCTGCGGGAACGGGGACGTGAGCAGGACCTGGAGGATGAGGAGTGGGACGCCATTCCTGCCCAGGCCCCATCGGTCACATCGGAGGACCGAGCCCTGCTCCAGGACGCATTGGCCCAGCTCTCCCAGCGGGAGCGCCAGGTGGTGCTCCTCCACGCAGTTACCGGGCTGAAGCACCGGGAGATTGCCCAGGTGCTGGATGTCCCATTGGCGACCATCCTGTCACAGTACCGAAGAGCGTTGAAAAAATTGAATGTTCGTCTGAAAGGAGAGGAAAACGGATGACATCGCAGGAATTGAATCGACGGTTAGCTCAGGCGGTGGAGCATGCGGCCCCCAATGATGTGGAGGCAGTCCTCTCCCGCTGCCAGACGCAGAAAGGAACTGTGATCCAAATGACGAAACAGACACGAACCAAGATGACCCGCATGACCAAGGGCCTGATCGCGGCCTGTCTGGCCCTGACTCTGGTTGGCGGAAGTGGTCTTTATTATCAGCAGGCAAATGCCGTGGCCTCGGTGGTATCTCTGGACGTGAACCCCAGCATCGAGCTGAAGGTCAACAAGAACCAGAAGGTCATCAAGTGCGTGGCACTCAACGATGACGCAGAGAAGATCCTGACCGAGATGGACGGCGGTGCCGACCTGAAAGGCACCAAGCTGGACGTGGCGGTCAACGCCATCGTGGGCTCTCTGCTGCGCAACGGCTATCTGGATGATATCTCCTCCGCCATCCTGATCTCGGTGGAGGACAAGGACCAGCAGCGGGCCGCCCAGCTCCAGCAGGAGCTGACCGGGACCGTGGACGCCGTGCTCCAGCAGCAGGCGGCCTATGCCTCCGTGCTCAGCCAGACCCTGAATCTGAATCAGGACCTGGATCAGCAGGCCAAAGACAACCAGATCTCCATCGGCAAGGCTGCCATGGTGGATCGGATCATGATGCTGAATCCCAGCCTGAAGTTTGACCAGCTGGCCAGCCTGAGCGTGGAGGAGCTGCGCGATCTGGAGCGGATCGGCGCCCCCGCCATGCCTGTGGGCAAGGAGGCCGCCCGGGTGTCCGCCCTGGCCTACGCTGAGGCCCCCAACGGATATACCGGTTTTGTGGAGGTTGACCCCGAGCTGGGTGATCTGCCCGCCCACTATAAGGTGGAGATCTTCCACAGCACCCTGGGCCAGCTGGAATATTGCGTAGACGCATTCAGCGGTCAGACCTTCAGCGGTCCCCGGGGCGCCATGGCCGACCAGCCCGCCATGGCCAATCAGATCAGCGGACAGAAGGCTAAGGAGATCGCCATGGCCCACGCCGGTGTCAAGACCAGTGATGTGAAGGCCATCTTTGCCCACCAGGAGATGGAGAATGGCCTCCCCTGCTGGGAGGTGGAGTTCTATGCCGGCGGCATGGAGTATGACTGCACCGTGGATGCCATCAGCGGACGGGTGCTGGAGTTCAGCAAGGAGTCCGATGAGCTGGGCGTAATCGGCGGCGGTGACACCAACTCCCAGATCGTCACCAAGGACCAGATCACCCGCATCCAGGCCGAGAACGCGGCCCTGTCCCACGCCGGGCTGAGCCGCACTCAGGTGATGGCCCTCCAGTCCAAGTACGACCGTGAGGATCGCGACTGGGAGGTGGAGTTCCGTACCAGCACCACCAAGTACGACTATGAGATCAGCACCCAGGGCACCGTCCTGAAGTTCGAGCAGGAGAAGCTGGGCAAGCCCGCCCCCCTGCCCACCGCCAGTGTGAGCCAGCAGCAGGCGGAGAATGCGGCCCTGTCCCACGCCGGCGTGAACCGCAGCAATGTGGTGGCCATGTGGTCCAAGTATGACCGCAAGGACCGCACCTGGGACGTGGACTTCCAGACCGCCGATATGAAGTATGAGTATGAGCTGGGCGCCGACGGCACCATCCTGGAGTTCAAACAGGAGAAGCTGGTCAAGCCTGTGGCCCCCGCTCCCGCCCCCAAC
>JAHHSD010000082.1 GCA_020025425.1 Oscillospiraceae bacterium | reverse complement strand
GTTCTTCTGGCCCTGAGCGGCCCACTGATCCACATAGTCAGCCATGGGGCTGGACGGAGTGATGGGGTAGATGCCTGCTACCTCAGTAAACGCATAGCTGACATAGGCAGCGGCGTTGTTTCCATCCATGGTTTTGAATTTTCTTGCCATAATAGAAATTCCCTGCTTTCTTCCTAGATTTTTTGGACAGAAGTCTCCCTCTATCCCCCTTCTCCAAGCGCTTTTGCCCGATCCTCCTGCCAATTCTGTTTCAGCGAGCCCACTCGCTCCACAGTACGGCAGTACTCATATCAAGGCAGAGCAACATCGCTCCACGCCGGGATCGTGCAGAGCGAATCTTTTTGGATGGGCTTAGTTTATCACTTTTTTACTCATTTGTAAATCGCTTGACTGCTTTTCTACATGATTTCTTTTCCATTGTGTCTCAGCACGTTCCCCATCTCTCTTGCTATTTCGCACTAAACCATATAAAATGGAGAAAAACACATCCGGACCGCCCCTTTGGCCGGTCCGCGGAAAGGATGAATGCCATGGTTTTCCCTGTTCGCTCCCTCGGTCTGCACGGAGTCACGGGCTATGAGGTCATGACAGAGTGCGACCTGTCCGGCGGTCTGCCCGCCTTCACTGTGGTGGGTCTGCCGGACGCCGCTGTCAGCGAGGCCCGGGAGCGGGTGCGCTCCGCCATCAAGAACTGTGGATTTTCCTTCCCCGTCAGTCGGATCACCGTCAATCTGGCCCCCGCCCATGTGAAAAAGGTGGGCACCCTCTACGACCTGCCCATGCTGGTGGGCATCCTGTGCGCCGGGGGACAGCTGAAGCTCAGGGACCCCAGCTGCGCCTTTGTGGGCGAGCTGTCCCTGTCCGGGACGCTGCGTCCCGCTGCCGGCATCCTGCCCATGGCCCTGTGCGCCAAGCGGGCGGGGATCGCCTCCCTCTATGTCCCGGAGGAAAACGCCGCCGAGGCCACCCTGGCCGACGGCCCTGTCATCTACCCCGTCCGCGACGTGGAGCAGCTGGTCCGCCACCTCACCGGCGAGGAGCCCATCTCCCCCGCTCCCCCCTGGTCGTCCGCCGGGACGGAGTCCCCCTGCCCCGACTTTTCCGATGTGAAAGGGCAGGAGAACGTGAAGCGGGCCCTGGAGATTGCCGCCGCCGGCGGCCACAACCTGCTCATGTCCGGACCGCCCGGCTCCGGAAAATCCATGCTGGCCCGGCGGCTGCCCGGCATCCTGCCCCAGATGACCCGCCAGGAGGCCCTGGAGACCACCGAGATCCACTCGGTCATGGGGCTGACCTCCTCGGAGCATCCCCTGATCCATCAGCGGCCCTTCCGGGCCCCCCACCACACCATCTCCCCCATGGGAATGGCGGGCGGCGGCTCCAACCCCCGCCCCGGGGAGATCTCTCTGGCCCACAACGGGGTGCTCTTTCTGGATGAGCTGCCTGAATTTAATAAGGAGGTGCTGGAGGTGCTGCGCCAGCCCCTGGAGGACGGGCAGGTCCAGATCTCCCGGGCGGCCGCTTCGGTGAGCTACCCCAGCCAGTTCATGCTGGTGTGCGCCATGAACCCCTGCAAGTGCGGCTGGTACGGCCACCCCTCCGGCCGGTGCAGGTGCAGCGACGCCGAGGTCAAAAAGTATTTGTCCCGGCTGTCCGGCCCCCTGCTGGACCGGATCGACCTGTTTGTGGAAGTGGCCGCCCTGGAGTTTGACGAGCTGAACGTCCGCTCCAAAGCCGAGTCCTCCGCCCAGATCAAGGTCCGGGTGGACTGGGCCAGGGCGATTCAGAATGACCGGGGTCCCTGCAACGCCAAGCTGCCCCCCGATGGGATGGAGCGCTTCTGCGCCCTGGACGGCCCCTGTCAGGAGCTGATGAAGGGGGCCTTTGCCCGGATGGGGCTCACCGCCCGCAGCTATGACCGCATCCGCCGGGTGGCCCGGACCATCGCCGACCTGGACGGCAGCGACCAGATCCAGCTGCCCCATCTGGCCGAGGCCCTCCAATACCGGCCCCCCGAGTATCTGAAGCGATAAAAAAAGCCGGCGGTCCCCGTTGAGAGGACTGCCGGCTTTTCGTTATTTTGCAAACAATGTAAAGTAGATCAGCACAATGGCGCCCAGCACGATGCGGTACCAGCCAAAGGCCTTGAAGTCGTGCTTTCTGATATATCCCATCAGGAACCGGATCACCAGCAGGGACACCAGGAAGGCGGTGACCATACCCACCAGCAGGACAGCGACCTCCATGTTGGTGAAGGCAAAGCCGAATTTCAGCAGCTTCAGGGCGCTCAGTCCGAACATAACGGGCACGGCAAGGAAGAAGGTGAACTCCGCCGCCGCCACACGGGACACGCCGATGAGCAGCGCACCGATGATGGTGGAGCCCGACCGGGAGGTGCCCGGGATGATGGACAGCACCTGGAACATACCGATGATGAATGCGGTGGTATAGGTGATATCGGACAGGTGGCGGACCCTGGGGGTGCGGCGGCGGTTCCAGTCCTCCACCACCAGGAAGGCCACGCCGTAGAAGATCAGGGCCAGGGCAATCACGGTGGGGGTGTGGAGATGGGCCTCGATGTAATCGTCAAAGAGGATGGTCACCACAGCGCCGGGGATGCAGGCCACCACCACCTTGAACCAGAGGGAAAATACGTCCCTCCGGATCACCGGGCGGCTCTTGTCCGAAAACTGAAAGGGCCACATCTTATGCCAGAACAGCAGCACCACAGCCAGGATGGCTCCCAGCTGGATGACCACAAAAAACATCTGTTTAAATTCCTCGGTCATATTTAAGGTAAGGAACTCGTCCACCAGAAGCATATGTCCCGTGCTGCTGATGGGCAGCCACTCCGTAACGCCTTCCACAATGCCCAGGAACACGACCTTGAGCAGCTCGATCAGGTTTGACAACATAGAAAACTCCTCCTTCTCTCTCAGGATATTCGTCAGACAGGATCAAAAGACCGTTCTATTATGCCGCACCGGCGGACAAACATCAAGAGCAAATCCGCCGTCCGGGTAAAATATTCCGGAACCCGTCCAAACAGCCCTCTTTTTTGCCATAATCCCCTCAGAAAGAATTTTTTGAAAAAAATTGATTTTTTGTGTTGACAAATCCGGGTATCTCCGTTATACTACATCTTGCCTGTTCCACAGGAGCAGCACATGGCGGCATAGCTCAGTTGGCTAGAGCATGCGGTTCATACCCGCAGTGTCCCCGGTTCAAATCCAGGTGCCGCTACCATTACATACAGCGGATGTTTCATCCGTCCCATATATTGATCGGCAAACGGCCCGGTGGTCAAGCGGTTAAGACACCGCCCTTTCACGGCGGTAACACGGGTTCGATTCCCGTCCGGGTCACCACCATTTCCCTTGCCGCATATATGGAGGCATAGCTCAGCCGGTAGAGCGCTCGCCTCACACGCGAGAGGTCACAGATTCGAGTTCTGTTGTCTCCACCATGAAAACACCTGAAATCGCAAGATTTCGGGTGTTTTGCTTTTTCCTGTGCCGTATCGAATCTGTGACGCGGTATCCTGGAACTCCACGCGCCGTATCGTACTTCCCTCCTCGCAGCATAGCTGCTCCGGCCTCCGCCGGAAAATATGCCACCGGCATATTTTCTCTTCGGCTGCGGGGTCACAGATTCGAGTTCTGTTGTCTCCACCATGAAAACACCTGAAATCGCAAGA
>JAHHSD010000081.1 GCA_020025425.1 Oscillospiraceae bacterium | reverse complement strand
CACGGAAAGCGTCCGAAGCTCAAACTGGTGTGCCAGTTATCACAAGCAAAAATGCGGCGCAGCTGAATCAAGTTATGACGAATTTGCTTGAGTGTGGAATCCATACAGCCGGAGATTCTAAAAGGAAAAAATACTTTTTTGGCTACGCCGAAAAGCATCTGAGATTTGGTACGGCATCTAAAGTGTTCATTGATGCCAAAAAGAAGGACATGCTCGGGGTCGGCAAAGCCGCCCCTGCGCAATTCTCCGCTGCGCCTCCCTTCCAAACCGAACCCGCTCCGCTGGGCTTCAGTTTGGCTCCGCCCAGCCCTTGGTTTTCCACTTCTTTTATATATGGATCAGCCCCGCAACAGACAGTTGCTTGTCTCTGCGGCAGTTTTGGACTATACTGCTGATAACGAAATCAGCGAGGTGAAAACCATGGAGACAAAGGATATCCTTTTCAAGCTCCGGAGTGAAAAAGGCGTGTCACAGGACGAGCTTGCCGCCCAGCTTTTTGTGACCAGGCAGGCGGTCTCGCGCTGGGAGACGGGAGAAACCGTGCCCAACACTGAAACCCTGAAGCGGCTGTCCAGCTACTTTGATGTTTCGATCAACACCCTGCTTGGCAGTCCCCGGCAGCTCATCTGCCAATGCTGCGGGATGCCCCTGGATGATTCCTCCATCAGCCGTGAGCCCGACGGCTCCTTCAACGAGGAGTACTGCAAATGGTGCTATGACGGCGGCACGTTTGTCTACCATTCCGTGGGAGAGCTGACCGACTTTCTGGTAGAGCACATGCCACTGGGCAGCTGGACCAAGGAGGAGGCCCGCAGCTATTTTGAAAAACTCCTCCCCACCCTCAGGCACTGGCAGGACCAGTCCGGAACCTGACCCCTGCCCCAAACACGATACCACACGGAAGGCCGTGAGACTGGATACAAGTCTCACGGCTTTTCCCATTTCAAGGAGGTCTGCTCCAATCCCTCTGAGATTTTTCTTCTTCCAAGGGCGCGCCCTATGATATAATGGGGAAAAACAGGAGGTGGCCTATGCTGACACAGGACAAATTACTCAATTACGCCGCCGAGCTCCAGGCGCTGGCCCAGGCGGGGCTCTTTTACAGCCATGACAACTACGACCTGGAGCGCTTTGCCCGCATACGGGAGATCGCGGCAGAGCTTCTGGCCGAAAAAAGCGGCTTGAGTCTGGCGCGCGCCAAAGACATCTACTGCTGCGAGACCGGCTACCAGACCCCCAAGCTGGAGACCCGGGCCGCCCTGTTCAAGGGGGATCATATCCTCCTGGTCCGGGAAAATGACGGCTCCTGGTCCCTGCCCGGCGGCTGGTGCGAGGCGGGGCTGAGCCCCGGCGAGAGCGCGCGGAAGGAAGTGCGGGAGGAGGCGGGTCTGGAGAGCGAGATCGTAAAGCTCATCGCGATCCAGGACAGAGCCGCCCACAATCCACCGCCCTCCGCCCATCCCATCGCAAAAATTTTTGTGGAATGCCGCGCGCTGGGCGGCAGCTTCACCCCCAACTCCGAGACCACCGGGAGCGGCTGGTTCACCCTGGACAACCTCCCGCCCCTGTCCCGGGACAGGAATACGGAGGAGCAGATCAAGCTGTGCTTTGACGCCCACAGGGACCCGGACTGGAAGGCGCAGATCGAGTGAGCAGGCCCGGCCGGCTTTTAGGGTTTGCCCCATCCCTTCGAGGGTAGTTGACACCATTCTGCGATAATCTTATAATTCTGATATGTGTTTTTTCGTGTCAACCGCTGTACACCCGATAGGAGGCAATGTTCTTTGAGTCAACCTACCCCATCTCGTGAAAACAAAATGGGCACCATGCCCATCAACCCCCTGCTGCTCCAAATGGCCATTCCCATCATGCTCTCCATGCTGGTCCAGGCCCTCTATAACGTGGTGGACAGCATGTTCGTGGCCAAGCTCAGTGAGGACGCCCTCAACGCAGTGTCCCTGGCCTTTCCCGTCCAGAACCTGATGATCTCCGTGGCCGTCGGCACCGGTGTGGGCATCAATTCCTTTTTGTCCAAGAGCCTGGGGGAGAAAAAGCATGCGCAGGCCAACGCCGCCGCGGAGAACGGCCTGTTTCTGGCCCTGTGCAGCAGCCTGGTCTTTTTCCTCTTTGGTCTGACCTGCTCCCGGCTCTTCTTCACCATCCAGACCGACGTCCCCGCCATCGTGGACTACGGTGAGAATTATCTGTCCGTGATCACCATGCTGTCCTTCGGACTGTTCTTCCAGATCACCATGGAGCGCCTGCTCCAGTCCACCGGACGCTCTCTGCTCTCCATGGCGACTCAGGGCTTCGGTGCCATCATCAACATCATCCTGGACCCCATTCTGATTTTCGGTCTGTTCGGTCTGCCCCGGCTGGAGGTACTGGGGGCCGCCCTGGCCACCGTCTTCAGCCAGATCTCCGCGTCCATCCTGGCACTCTATCTGAACCTGCACAAAAATCACGACATCCGGCTCAACTTCCGCGGGTTCCGCCCCAGCGGGGACATCATCCGCAACATATACAGCGTGGGCGTCCCCTCCATTGCCATGTCCTCCATCGGCTCCATCATGGTCTTTGGCTTCAACAGGATCCTGCTGGCCTTCACCACCACCGCCACCGCGGTGTTCGGGGTCTATTTCAAGCTCCAGTCCTTCATTTTTATGCCTGTCTTTGGTCTGAACAACGCGGTTGTCCCCATTGTCGCCTACAACTACGGCGCGCGGCGGCCCGACCGCATCCTTCACACCATCAAGCTGAGCATCCTCTACGCCATGGGCATCATGCTGGCCGGCTTCCTGCTCTTCCAGTTTGCCGCCCCCCAGCTCATGTCCCTGTTTGAGGCGGAGGAGGAGATCTCCGGACAGCTGGTGGAGCTGGGCGTCACCGCCCTGCGCACCATCTCCTTCAGCTTCCTGCTGGCCGGCTTCTGCATCGTCAGCTCCTCGGTGTATCAGGCCCTGGGACACGGGATGTTCAGCCTGATCGTCTCGGCCATCCGCCAGCTGGTGGTGCTGCTGCCGGTGGCCTACCTCCTGGCCCAGACCAGAGGCTTGTCCGCCGTCTGGTGGTCCTTCCCTATTGCGGAGCTGTTCTCCGCCCTTCTGTCCGCCTTCTTCCTCTACCGCGCCTACCGCCATGAGATCGCACCCATGAACGCTCTGAAATAACACAAAAAATCGGATGTCTGACTGACATCCGATTTTTATTCCAATAAAAAAGCCAGCCCCGGAAATCGGAGCTGGTTTTTTTATTTCGATTAGCCCTGAGAGATAGCGCTCATGGGGCAGGTATCGGCGCAAGAACCGCAGTCCAGGCAGCTGTCGGCGTTGATCTCGTAGTGATCAGCACCCTGAGAGATAGCGCCAACAGGACATGCGTCAGCGCAGGAACCGCAGCTGATACATGCATCACTGATAACATAAGCCATGGGAAAACACCTCCATTAAAATGTATCCTCATTTTATCACATTTTTTCAAAAATGCAATGATAATTTTTGAAAAAGTGGGGATAGTCCTGTGGAACACAAAAATCGAGGTGAAACCATGTCTGATCATCGTTTTTCCGCTGCCGCTCTCTCCGCCATCCGCCTGGCCCAGACCAACGCCATGCAGCTTGGCCACAGCTATGTGGGCAGCGAGCACCTGCTCCTGGGGCTGGTCTGCCAGGAGGACTCCCCCGCCGGCCGTCTCCTGCGGGATCAGGGGCTGGACAGCCTGAGTG
>JAHHSD010000080.1 GCA_020025425.1 Oscillospiraceae bacterium | reverse complement strand
CAAGATTTCGGGTGTTTTGCTTTTTCCTGTGCCGTATCGAATCTGTGACGCGGTAGCACACAAAAGCCTCGCAGAGTTCGCCGCCGCAGCGGCGAAAAAGATAAAATCCATGTTCTGCCGGGGCGTGTACCTGGCAGAACATTCCCCCCAGCTTGCAAGTGTGGAATCTGACCGCCCGCACGGGCAGATTATGCGCGCAGCAAGCTGTATCCCTTCTCAAAAAAGTGTTCGCACTTTTTTGAAGTTCGTTGTCTCCACCACGAAAACACCTGAAATCGCAAGATTTCAGGTGTTTTGCTTTTTTCTTTCCACCGCAGTCTCAAGAACCCCCTTCCCATCCGGGAAGGGGGTTCTCTTTTCCGATGATTAAGCCCTCAATCAAAGTATGGCGGCAGGACACACCGGATGTCCCCGAACAGCTGCATATCCTTTTTCAGCAGCTCAATCACTCCATCCCGGTCCTGATCCCGCAGCGCCTGGATGATATGATGGTGCTGCTGTGTGTCGGCCGAGAGGTCAAACTCCTCAAAGCGATCCCAGAAAAACTGGGAGTAGGCACGCTTCAGCCGGCCCATGGTCTGGATCAGCACCTCCTGCAAAAAGTCGTTCTGAGCGGGAGCCAGCAGGCAGAGGTGGAACTGGGTGTTGGACTCCCAGTGCTTCCAGATATCGGTGCTGTATTTGGTGCACTCCTCGTCCGCCTGCTCCAGCCGGCGCAGCTGGCCGGGGGTGAACTTATTATAGGTGATGCGCAGCGACCCGCCCTCGATGAGATAGCGGGCCCGAAGCATGTTCTCCACATCCTCCCGGGTCAGCCGGACCACCTCATAGCCGCACCGGGGGATGCTGCGCAGCACATTGTCGTTGCACAGCGCAATCAGTGCCTCCCGCACAGGCGTCTTGCTGTATCCGCTGCTCTGGATCAGATCCTTCTCGTTGATGATCTGATTGGGCTTGAACTCGCTGCGGAAGATACTTTCCAGCACAGAGCTGTAAATCTCATCCTTCAAGCTGGTTGTACTCTTCATACCCTGTTTTCCCCTCTGAATTCTTATTTCTTTGATTTTAGTTGAGCGCTCCCGAAAAGTCAAGGACCGCGGCATCCCCGACCCTGTCTGCGTCCGAACACAGGCCCTGAAAATTTCCCGGCAAACCGCTTGCTTTTTAAGTGTTCCAGTGATATTATACTGATAATATCAGTAGTGTACTTATAATATTATTTTAGGAGATGCCGCTATGGATACGAAATTGACTCAAAAAGAATATCTGTACCTGCTTCAGGAATCCCTGATCCCCGCCCTGGGCTGCACTGAGCCCATTGCCATTGCTCTGGCCGCCGCCAAGGCCCGGGAGCTGCTGGGCCAGGAGCCTGAGTCCACCGACGTATGCTGCAGCGGCAACATTATCAAGAACGTGAAGGGCGTGAAGGTCCCCAACTCCAACGGGGAGAAGGGCATCCTCATCGCCGCCGCACTGGGCATTGCGGGCGGCGATCCCTCCCGCGGTCTGGAGGTCCTGGTCCCGGTGGACGACGCGGCCCGGGCCAAGGCGCAGGACATGGTGGCACAGGGCAAGCTGACCTGTTCCATCAAGGAGGGCGTGGATAATCTCTATGTGGCCGTCACCATGAGCGGCCGGGACGGCAGCTCCTCCCAGGCCGTCATCGCCCAGTACCACACCCGCTTTGTCCATCTGGTCCAGAACGGCACCGTCCTGCTGGACGAGCCCGAGCTGGAGCAGTCCTCCGACCAGGGCGGCGTGACCGGCATCAAGTCCCGGCTCAATGTGGCCGATATCCTGGACTTCGCCAAAACCGCCGACCTGACCGACTTCAAGCCCATTCTGGAGCGCCAGGTCCGGGAGAACACCGCCATCTCCGACTATGGTCTGGCCAATCCCTGCGGCGCCCAGATCGGCCGGACCCTGATGGCCTGCGACCCCGACACCCCCAAGACCCGGGCCAAGGCCCGCGCTGCCGCCGGCTCTGACGCCCGGATGAGCGGCTGCACCCTCCCCGTGGTCATCAACTCGGGCAGCGGAAACCAGGGTCTTACCGTGACCATGCCCGTGGTGGAGTACGCCCAGACCCTCAACGTGGGCGAGGAGCAGCTCTACCGGGCCCTGCTGGTCAGCAACCTGATCGCCCTCCACCAGAAATACTACATCGGCAACCTGTCCGCTTTCTGCGGCGCAGTATGTGCCGCCACCGGTGCGGGCGCCGCCATCACCTATCTGTACGGCGGGGACTACGACGCCGTCTCCCGCACCATTACCAACACCCTGGCCAACGTGGGCGGCATCGTGTGCGACGGGGCCAAGGCCTCCTGCGCCGCCAAGATCGCCAGCTCGGTGGACGCCGCCATCATGGGCCACAACATGTCCATGGCGGGCCTGTGCTTCCAGTCCGGCGACGGCCTGGTCCAGGAGGACGTGGAAAAGACCCTGCGCAGCGTGGGCTATGTGGGCCGTGTGGGCATGCGCACCACCGATTCCGAAGTCCTGCGGATCATGACCGACAAGGTCGATCTGAGCTCCGCCGCCATCTAAGCCCCCCAGATCAGCTCCAGCCCCCGGTGCAGAAGCACCGGGGGCTTTCTTGTGTAAAAAAAGTTTTTCCTCCTGTGAACTTTTTCCCCCTGTGTGACGTATCTGTATATGAAAGGAGGAACGGAGTATGCTTGATCCCTACATTCGTCAATACGGGCGGCGGCTGTACGGCCTGTGCCTCACCCTGTGTGCCAACAAATTCGACGCGGACGATCTCTACCAGGACACCTGGATGAAGGCCATGAACCACTGGGACCAGTACGACCCGGCGCGGGAGTTTGAGCCCTGGCTCACCACCATCTGCGTCAACACCTACCGCAGCGCCCTGCGCCGGCTCTCCCGCAGTCCTCTGCTCCGCTTCTCCTCCCACGAGGAACAGGATCAGGTGCTCTGTTCCATCCCGGCTCCGGAGCTGCGGGACTATCTCCCCCTCTACGAGGCCATCGACCGCCTGCCGGACAAGCTGCGCACCACGGTGATCCTTTTCTACTTCCGGGATATGGACATAAACTCCACGGCCCAGGTGCTGAACATCCCGCCGGGGACGGTAAAATCCCGGCTGAACAAGGCCCGAATCAAACTAAAGGAGGTGCTGGGCGATGAACCAGATCTATGACTTTCAGGCAAACACCCCCCCTGTCCTCAACGAAAACATGCTCCGCGCCCGGAAGGAGCGGAAAAAGGCCGACGGGCAGCTCGCCCTGCTGGCGCTGGCCGCCGTGCTGCTTCAGATCATCGCCGTGCTGCTGGGCTTGGCGGCTGTGGACTGGTACCCCTGGCTGTCCGTCCTGTGCTTTGCCTACGCTCTGATCAACACCATCGGCAGCGGCATCCTGGCCGCAGTCTACATGAAAACAGGAGGGATCACACTGTGAACAGTATGGCTATCTATGTAATGGCGCCGGTTTTGCTGGCGATTCTGCTGGTCTGCGTGTTTCTCGGCGTGTATGTCTACCGGGACGCCAAGCGGCGGGACATGAACGCCCTGCTCTGGACGCTGATCGTGATATTCGCCCCCGGCTTTCTTGGGCTGATCATCTATCTGCTGGTGCGGAGCAGCCACTCCAACCTGCGCTGCCCCCAGTGTGACAGCCCGGTGCGGGCCGACTTTGTATTCTGCCCCAGCTGCAGCACCAAGCTGCGCCCCAGCTGCCCCAACTGCTTCGCCCCCGTGGAGCCCGGCTGGACCCTCTGCCCCCACTGCGGCCAGCCC
>JAHHSD010000008.1 GCA_020025425.1 Oscillospiraceae bacterium | reverse complement strand
CAATGTGATCAATCCAATGATGGATAAGATGACCGAGATCCAGCGCTATTCAGAGGCACATGCTGAGCAAATAATCGATGAGGCACAGAGAAACCAGAAAATCGCCTCCGGATTGCTGATCCTTGTGCTTTTGGTGGGAAGTGCCTTTGCCGTCATTACTAGCCATCGTATCGTAAAGGAATTGAATCAGGCTTTAAATGAGGTCATGACAGCCAGCGAGAAGCTGGCACAGGGCGATCTGGAGTCTGTTGAGATGAACTATTCCTCTGCCAATGAGTTGGGCGCCTTGGCAAATAACATTCGAACTCTGGTGTCCTTTCAAAGAAAGATCATCCCGGACTTGGTCAATATACTTGACCATCTTTCCAAAGGGGATTTCACGATCCGCACACAGGCTGCAGATGCTTATGTGGGAAACTATGAATCGCTGCTTCGTTCTTTGAGAACACTCCGCATCCAAATGAATGATACTCTTGTACAGATCAACCAGTCTGCCGAGCAGGTTTCCGCCGGCAGTGACCAGGTCTCCAACGGAGCACAGGCTCTGGCGCAGGGCGCTACGGAGCAGGCCAGCTCCATGGAAGAGCTGTCCGCAACCGTGCAGGATATCTCCGCTGCTATCAAGTCTGCTGCCGGACATTCCAATGAAGCACACGGCGAAATGGAGCAGGCCGCACAGGCGCTCACGGAGTGCAATGGTCAGATGCAGGATATGCTGAATGCGATGCAGGAGATCGACGAGAAATCCACCCAGATTGGAAAGATCATGAAGACGATCGAGGATATTGCCTTCCAGACCAATATTCTGGCGTTGAATGCCGCAGTGGAAGCCGCACGAGCAGGCAGTGCCGGCAAGGGCTTTGCGGTGGTGGCGGATGAGGTGCGCAGCCTTGCTGCCCGCTCTGCGGATGCGTCCAAGGAATCTGCGGTTCTGATCGAAGCTTCCATGACAGCGGTGAAAAAGGGAAGTGATCTGGCTAAGCAAACGGCGGAATCCCTGGTTGAAGTTGTTTCACGTGCGGATAGAACAAATGCAGCTGTGGAGAGTGTAACAGATGAAGCAGAGAAGCTGAATAGTGCTGTGAGTGAGGTAACTGCCAGCTTCGATCAGATCTCCAGCGTGATCCAGACCAACTCGGCTACCGCAGAAGAAAGTGCGGCTGCCAGTGAAGAACTTTCCGGACAGGCACAGATGATGAAGAATCTGGTGGGGAGATTTAAGCTTGAGGAGCACTCTGAGAACAGCAGCTTTGCTCCAACTCAAAATACGGTTCATGAGGAACATGCGTATGATGAGCTGTCTGATGCAGATTACATGGTAAACGCAAGACAGACGTTTGAGAAATATTGACCGCTCAATGCAGATGATACAGGACCAGCATCCATGTTTTGTATCCTTCCGCCGCATCCTGCATATCAAGTGCCTCGGGATGCGGCAGGAACAATGTTCAAGCCTGGGAGATCAAAGCCTGATGGCGTCTCCCGCTTGAAACCATATATATAGAAAAGGAAGATGAAGTTTATGGGGAAAAAATATCCTGAGCGTTTGTTTGCAGCAATGTTGGGCATGGCGTTCAGTGCAAATCTGATCGCAACTGCCGGAGCCGTTGACGTGAAATCTCCGCTCCCTGCGGCTCCGGTCAGCGTAGCCACAGAATTGGATCCAGGCACCAGTGCACCGGAAACCACAACAGGCTCCGACACTACTACGCCCCCCTCCACGGGCGAGCAGCAGCAGTCAGGTGAGCCATCTGCCCCTGACAAACAAGAGCCGTCCTCCACGCCGGGGGCCCCGGATGCCCCGAAGGGGCCTCAGGACACCCAGGATTCTACGGATACCCAGGGTTCCCAGCAGAACGATGATCCCGCTGCCCCTCAAGCTCCTGTGGATACAGGTGATTTTAAGGTGGAGAAGGTGGAAGGCGATGAGCGGGGGGACGACTTTAAATTTAAAGACGGCTGCCTGACCTTTTTGCATGGCGGAAACTATGTCGTCTCTATGAAGGCTCCCGGCACAGAAACACAGCACCAGATTGCAGTAGATAAAGACTTTGTAGGCTCCATCACCATTGACGGGTTGCTTATCACCGTAGAGGAGAAAGACTATGGGCAAGGGAACGAAAGACCCGCCATCAAGGTAGATGGTTCTGCTAAGCTGAACCTCTACCTGAAGGGCCACAATGTGCTGAAAGGCGGTTGGGATGCCGCCGCAGTCCAGTTTCAAAATGTTCATGAGAATGCCTATCTAATCATTGCAGCTGCTTCAGGTGACGCAGACGCCTATCTGGAGGTACATGGAGGAAAGGGGTATCAAGGCGCCAGTGCTGTCCAGGTAGGTGGTGCCGGTATCGGCGGTCAATATCTCGGTTCGACCAGTAATATTACCATTCGGAGCGGCACAATCGTGGCAAAGGGCGCCAGTAGCTGTGCCGGTATTGGCAGCGGTGAGGGTAGCAATGCCAAGAATATTACAATCGAGGGCGGCAATGTGACTGCCGTCGGTGGTGAGTTTGGCGGTGCCGGCATTGGCGGCGCCGCATCAGGTGTGGGTGAGAATATCGTCATCTCCGGCGGTATCGTGAATGCAAAAGGAACCTCCGGTGCAGGTATTGGCAGTGGATATCAAGCACGCAATGCGAATAGTAAGATCAGAATTACTGGCGGCAGAGTAATTGCTGAGAGCACAAAAGGTGATGCCATCGGTGGTGGCTTAGACAATCCTGCCTCCAGTCAAACCAAAATCACAATCGGGAAGGCCAGCGTCAAGGCCTCAAGTGAAGAAGGCAAACCTTTTTCTGCCACGCCTAAAAATGAAGCGGGCAAAGACCTCCACCTGCTGCATCTAAAGAACTTTAACAGCCTTGATGCCGTCAAGGTAGACGGCCAGCCGTGCAGCCAGACGATCCCTGCATTTGATTTGTCTGCACAGCCTGCACCTGAGCAGGAACTCTATTTATATCTGGCCGAAGGTCAAAGGGTTTCCTATAATGGCGGTCACTACCTGACCAAGCTCGTGAATGATAAGTTGACACTGACTCCTGAGCAGAGCGGCGGCGGAAGCTCCGGCAGTGGAAGCTTCGGCGGTGGCAGCAGCTCCGGCAATAAACCTGTACCCAAGCCCCAGATCACGCACAATCCGGACGGCTCCACCACTGAGATCACCAAAAAGCCGGATGGTACAATTGTAGAGACCACCAAAAGACCCGATGGCTCCAAAACCACCGTGGAAACCAAGAAGGACAAAACTGTCACCAAAACCGATTGGGACAAGCAGGGCAATATGGTGGAAACTGTAGCAAAGCCAGACGGTTCCAGCGTTACAACAGAGCGTCGCAAGGATGGTACCAAGGTCGCGACCAGAGCCGATCGAAAGGGCTATGTGTCCGCCGAGGTGAAGGTCCCTGCCAAGGACAAGAACGTTACCGTGATGATCCCGACCCCGAAGCGGCCTGCTCCCGGTGATGTGATTGTCATTGTAAATCCGGACGGCACAGAAACTGTGGCTGCAAAAACGATCCCTGATAAAAACGGTCTTGTTTTCTCCACGCAGAAGGATGTAAACGTAAAGGTGGAGAGTCGGGGCAAGACTTTTGCTGACGTGCCAGCTGGACATTGGGCAGGGCGTGCTGTTGATTTTGTCACCGCCCGCAGCCTGTTTAACGGCATCAATAAGACGACGTTTGCTCCCGATTTGGGCATGACCCGTGGGATGCTTGCTGTGGTGTTGCACAATTTGGAAAGCAACCCTGCAGCAGATCTCTCCAGCAGCTTTACCGACGTGGCTGAAAACGCATGGTACGAGGGAGCTGTCCAGTGGGCTGTACAGCAAGATATTGTCAGCGGCTACGGAAACGGCCTGTTTGGCGCTGATGATCAAATTACCCGTGAGCAGCTGGCTGTGATGCTGTATCGGTATTCCGGCAGTCCGTCGGTCTCCACCCAGTCCTTGAATTTTACAGATGCGGATCAGGTCAGTGATTATGCGGACAGAGCAATGTATTGGGCTGTGGACCAGAGAATTATAAGCGGAGTCGGCAATGGTTCTCTTGATCCCAAGGGCACTGCTACCCGTGCTCAGGTCGCAGTGATGCTCACCCGTCTTATGGAATCCGGCGCAAAGGGTAATCAGTGAGAGAGGCTGCCTTCCGTGCAGACATATCCAATGCTGCTGACGAAATCTGTATTCATCTTACATACTACTAATGAAAGGAGATTGTAATTATGTCAACCTATTCTGAGCTTTGTATCGTATCGCAATACGGACAGGATGGATATGCCATCCCTATCCAATATGTTGAACGCTGCATCATAGTTCCGCTTACCAGCTTAAAACAGCAGACGCTCTGTGTGGACGGAGAGGATGCATCACTCATCATGCTTTGTGACCAGTCCTTTTCAGGCTGCACACAAGATCTGAATACCATGTGTATTCTTTGCAGAAAAGCAACAAAAGGGCGTGTAGCTGTCTGCATGGGTAACACATATCACGGATTTCCCTCCTATCTTGCTGAACTGCCAATTTACAGTCCCTCAGAGGACGCAGAAAAGAGTCGGTTGGGAAAAGATCTGGAAAGCGGCTTCTATACCGTAGAACAAACGCTTCCTAACGGCCGTCAGCTATCCATTCTACTTCAGCACGAGAGGGGCACAGTTTGTACGGTATGAGTCCCTCTAAAGAGAGGAAGGCTTTCAGGGCGAATGCACATCGAAATGGTCAATTTACCCCCATTTCTACGTTGGACAAAATATTTGAGTTTCAGCCCTTCGACCTGAAGCGGCATGCGCTGGCAGTCCGCTGGTACACAAAGCTGCTGCTGAAAACAGTTGCAGAGACACATCCTGAATGTGCGTTGAACGAGCATAGACAGTTTCTGATTTCTGAATCTGCCCTATTTCATGATATCGGAAAAATCATGCTCCCCAATTCGATCCTATGCAAAAAGGAGAGCCTGACCGCAGAGGAATGGAACTTGATCCATGCCCACCCGTTTCTTGGTGCAAAACTCATTGCACTGGTAACAGAGGAGGACAGCGAGTACATACACACAATCTTGGATGTGTGCAGTTATCATCATGAACGATGGGATGGAAAGGGTTATCCTTATGAGCTCTGCGGAGAGGCTATCCCATTTTCTGCCCAGATTGTCAGCCTTGCAGACGTGTATGATGCCTTGACACAGCCAAGGTGCTACAAAGGGAGAATCAAACACGCTCAGGCAGTAAAAATGATCCTGAATGGTGAATGCGGTGCCTTTTCACCCCTGTTGTTGGAGTGTTTTTCTGGATGTAGTCCAGATTTATATCATGCACTGTGCATACAGGAGACAAAAAAGGGGGGTAGTAAGCTGTAACTTCCTTCATTGCTTTGCAGGTACAATCTTAATAACGAATGATTTCATGAAAGTGAATGGAACGTGCATTTTATCACGAGGCAATCAGGTCTGAAGCCGGAGTAGAAATGCTGCTGCAAAACCCGCAGCCCCCTGGATTTCAAGGGGCTGCGGTTTTTTTATATCATGGAGCACACAAAAGGTACACGGAACATAATTAAGAAGATGACACAAGTATGAACCATGCGCTTTCAGCGGGAGGTCCTGCACAGCCATTGGTCATCAGGTCACTGCCGCATATGGAGCTGAAATGATTCTGTGAAGCGGGAACCGTTTCCATGCAGGCAGAGGGAGAGACAGCGAACACAAAAACCCCGTCAGCACAGAGCTGACGGGGTTTTGAATCAGTCTTCCTGGCTGCTGGGGAGATTGACCTCCGGCATCAGCTCGCGGCTGACGACCTCCAGGATTTCCTCCAGCTTGTCGCAGTCCTCCTTGGGGAAGCGCTTGAGAATACGGTCCATGACCTCCATCATATAGGAGGCGGAGATATTATAGTAGGCCACATACTTGTCCGTGACCTGCAGGTGATATTCCCGCCGGTCCTCCGGGGACTGGACCTTGGTGAGATAGCCCTTTTTGATGAGGCTGTTGACCTTGTAGGTGGCGTTGGGGGAGGAGATCTTCATAAAGGAGGCAAACTCGTTGACCGTGGGGTTTCCCAGTGCCTGAATGGTCTCCATGCAGAAGGTCTCAACTGTGGTAAGACTGGCTTCCCGATCCTGAAAGCGGGAGAAAATCTCCTGGTAGAAATGTAGTTTGAATTTAGTGTACACATCATTAAAAGCGTTTTTCAGCATGACAGTTGCTCCCGTCCCCTTCGTTATGCTATCCAGTATAGCAAGTTCTCCGGGAAACGGCAAGCCTTATTCCCCGATGGCAAAGGTCAGCTCAGCGTCGGCAACAATTTGGCCATCCACCTTGGCGGTGGCGGCGCCCACGCCGATGGGGCCCCGCCGCTGAATCAGGCGGCATTCCAATTCCACCACATCGCCGGGTGTGACCTTGCCCCGAAAGCGGGCCTTTCTGATGCCGCCGAAGTAGACGATTTTTCCGGCGTACTCCGGCAGGGAGAGAATGGCCACAGCACCCACCTGGGCCATGGCTTCAATGAGCAGGACCCCGGGCATCACGTGCTCCTGGGGAAAGTGACCGCAGAATACCGGCTCGCCTACGCTGACACACTTACGTCCTTTGGCCCAGACGCCCGGCTCTCCGTCGGTGATCCGATCCACCAGGGCGAAGGGAAAACGGTGGGGCAGCAGGGCGGCAATTTCATTGGAATTAAGTTGAAGTCCCATTTCACATCTCCCACTTTTTCAGCAGCAGGCTGCCGTTGTGACCGCCGAAGCCCAGGGAGTTGGAGAGGGCGCAGCGCACAGCGGCCTGCCGCCCCACATTGGGCACCACGTCCAGATCACAGGCCGGGTCGGGTTCCCGGTAGTTGAGGGTGGCTGGGAGGAAGCCGTCCCGCAGCGTCAGGGCGGTGAACAGGGCCTCCACGGCGCCCGCCGCGCCCAGCATATGGCCGGTGGCGGACTTGGTGGAGCTTATAGCGAGGTGGTAGGCATGGGGGCCGAACACGGTTTTGACAGCGGCGGTCTCACCGGAGTCGTTGAGGGGGGTGGAGGTGCCGTGGGCATTGATGTAGTCCACCTCCTCCGGCCGGATTCCGGCGTCCGCAAGGGCGGCGGCCATGGCCTTGGCGCCGCCGGAGCCGTCGGGACGGGGAGTGGTCATGTGGTAGGCGTCACAGGTGGCGCCATAGCCCACGATTTCCGCCACGATGTCCGCGCCCCGGGCCAGGGCGTGCTCCAGCTCCTCCAGCAGGAGGATGGCGGCACCCTCGCCCATGACGAACCCGTTCCGCCGTGCGTCAAAGGGAATGGAAGCGGCAGTGGGGTCGCTGCTTTGGCTCAGAGCCTTCATGGAGGTGAAGCCGCCGATGGCAAGCGGCGTGATGCTGGCCTCCGTACCGCCGCAGAGCATCAGGTCGGCGTAGTCGTCCCGGATGGCGCGGAAGGCGTCTCCTATGGCGTAGGTGCCGCTGGCGCAGGCCGTCACAGGGCAGGAGCAAACGGCTCGGAAACCGTGGTCAATGGCGATCTGGCCTGCGGCCATATTGGAGATGCCGGTGGGGATGTAGTAGGGGGAGACCCGATCCCAGCCCCGCTCAAGACCGCGGGAGTATTCCTGTTCCGTGATGGCAAGACCGCCGATGCCGCTGGACACGATGACACCGCAGCGGTCCTTTTCCTTCTCGGCGGGGGCGTAATCCCCCATGGCTGCCCGGGCGGCTACCACAGCAAACTGGGTGAACCGGCCCATGTGCCGCGCCTGCATCCGGCTCATGTAGTCCTCCGGCTGAAAGCCCTTGACCTCTGCGGCCAGGGAGACCTTCATGCCGGAGGCGTCAAACTGGGTGATGGGGGCAATGCCGCAGACGCCGTTTTTGATGGCGGCCCAGCTCTCCTCCGCGGTCAGGCCCACGGGCGTAACGGCTCCGAGACCTGTGATGACAACTCTGCGTCGATCCATATCAGTTCCTCCTTTGATTACATGGCCATACCGCCGTCCACAGACAGCACCTCTCCGGTGATGTAGGCTGCGTCGTCGCTTGCGAGAAAGACAACTGCTTTGGCGACGTCTTCCGGGCTTCCCAGCCGGCCGGCGGGAATGGTGGAGAGGGTGACAGCCCGGGCACTTTCGGTCATGGAGGCGGTCATATCTGTCTCAATAAAGCCGGGCGCCACAGCGTTTGCGGTGATGCCCCGACCAGACAGCTCCTTGGCCATGGATTTGGTCAGGCCGATGATGCCGGCCTTGCTGGCGGCGTAGTTGACCTGCCCGGCGTTGCCCCGCAGACCCACCACGGAGCTGAGGCTGACAATGCGGCCGTAGCGCTGGCGGATCATGGGCTTTGCAGCGGCCTTCATGCAGAGGAACGCCCCCTTGAGATTGGTGTCCAGTACTGCGTCAAAGTCGCTCTCGCTCATCCGCAGCAGCAGCCCGTCCCGAGTGATGCCGGCGTTATTGATGAGAATGTGGAGCCCGCCGAAGCTCTCCACAGCGGCGGCCACCAGTGCCTGCACCTCCGCTGCGTCCGCCACGTTGCAGCGGACAGCCAGTGCCCGGGCACCCAGCGCTTCACAGTCTGCCGCTGTCTTTTGGGCAGCGGCTTCATTTCCGGCAAAGCATAGCACCACATTGGCCCCGTGTTTTGCAAGCTCCAGGCAGACGGCGCGGCCGATGCCCCGGCTGCCACCGGTGACAATGGCGGTTTTTCCCTGAAAATTCATGTTGTTTCCTCCTTCAGTGCTGCACATTTCTCCAGCAGGTGCTCCAAGTCCTCTGCTGTCTCCACCGCAAAGCAGGGGAGATCGGGGACTGTCTTTTTTACAAAGCCGGAGAGGACCCGGCCAGGGCCGATTTCCAGGACGGCGTCCAGGCCAAGCTGCCCCATGTGGCGCAGGGTCTCCGTCATCCGCACACCGCTCTGCACCTGCCGGACCAGCAGCTCCGGGATGGGGAGATTGTCGTGGTTCTGATCACCCAGGCAGTTGAACAGCACGGGGATCTGCGGCTGTGCAAAGGGGACAGTGCGGAAGTAGTCTGCAAGCGCCGCTCCGGCAGGGGCCATGAGGGGCGTGTGGAAGGGGCCGCTGACCTTCAGCGGCATGCACCGTCGGGCGCCTGCCTTCTTGGCCAGTCGGACGGCCTCCTCCACCGCAGCTGCATCGCCGCCCAGTACCAGCTGACCGGGGCAGTTGTCGTTGGCAACCACTGCGCAGCCCAGGGGGGATGCCTTCTGGCAGGCGGCTTCCAGGTCCTTCCGGTCCAGACCAAGTACGGCGACCATGGCGGAGGGACGGCCCGCGGCGGCCGCTTCCATGGCCCGGCCCCGGAAGGCCGCGGTCCGGATGGCAGTCTCTGCGTCCAGTACTCCTGCGGCGTGGAGGGCGGAGTATTCGCCCAGAGAGAGGCCCGCCGCCGCGGTGGGGACGATGCCATGTTCCCGCAGAACGGCTGTGAGCCCAGCGGCAAAGGCCACCATGCAGGGCTGGGTAAACCGGGTTTCGTTCAGAACGCCGTCCGGGTCCTGAAAGGACACCTCTTTTAGATCAAAGCCGGGGTCGGCACTGTCCAGCACCCGGCGGAAGGCGGGATAGCGCTCGTAGAGATCCGCACCCATGCCGGGGTGCTGGCTGCCCTGCCCGGCATATAAAAATCCAAGCTTCATGGTTCCTCCTTATGCCCAGGTGTTGGCAGCGGATTGAAGCACCGCCTGCCCCCCGTGGTACAGATCTTCGAAAATGGCCCGGACCGGGCGGATTTCGTGGAGCATACCGGCCACCTGCCCGCTCATAACACTGCCGTGGACGGTGTCGCCCTCCAGGACGGCCCGGCGCAGACCGCCCAGCGTCACCCGCTCCAGCTCCTCCAGCGTAGCGCCCTGCTTTTCCAGGGCGAGATACTCCCGGCTCATCCGGTTCTTCAGTACGCGGACAGGGGCGCCCGCAGAGCGGCCGGTCACCGTGGTATCGCTGTCCCGGGCCTTAAGGATGGCCTGCTTGTAGTTTTCATGAATGGGGCACTCCTCACTCACCAGCAGGCAGGTGCCAACCTGTACGCCGCAGGCCCCCAGAGCAAAGGCGGCGGCAGCCTGCCGACCGTCTGCAATGCCGCCGGCAGCGATGACGGGCACCTCCACGGCGTCGATGACCTGGGGGAGCAGGGCCATGGTGGTCATCTCACCTACGTGTCCACCGGACTCCGTGCCCTCGGCGATGATGGCGTCCACGCCCAGTGCGGCCAGCCGCTTTGCAAGAATAGAGGCGGCCACCACGGGGATGATCCGAATGCCGGCTTCCTTCCAGGCGGCCACATACTTGCCGGGGTTGCCTGCACCGGTGGTCACCACAGGAATCCGTTCTTCCAGAATGATACGGGCGATATCGTCGGCATAGGGGCTCATGAGCATCAGGTTCACGCCAAAGGGCTTGTCCGTCAGCTCCCGGGCCCGCCGGATTTCTGCCTGAAGCCGTTCGCCGTCCCAGCCGCCGGCGGCAATCATGCCCAGGGCTCCGGCGTTGGAGCAGGCGGCGGCAAATTCACCAGTGGCGATATTGGCCATGCCGCCCTGAATGATGGGAAATTCCGTTCCCAGTAAGTCGTTGAGTTTCATCATAAAGGGGTCCTTTCTGCAAATTCCACCAGAGCGCCGCCCCAGGTGAGTCCGCCGCCGAAGCCCACCACCAACACCCGGTCTCCGGGATGAATACGGCCCTGAGTCTGCAATTCTGCCAGCACCAGGGGAATGGAGGCGGCGGAGGTGTTTCCGTAGTTCTGAATGTTCTTGTAGACCTTTTCCGGAGGAATGTTGTAGCGCTTCGCAGCAGCGTCGATGATGCGCTCGTTTGCCTGGTGAAAGACGAAGAAATCCACATCCTCTGGCGCAAGGCTGCATCGGCGCAGCACCTCGTCCACGCAGTAGGGCACAGCCTGAATGGCAAACTTGAATACGTGGGTGCCCTCCATGGAGATAAGGCTTCGGACGCCGGTCTCCACGCCGGGCACCCGGAGCACCCGGTCGTCGCCGTGACAGCCGAGAACGGCCTCTATGGAGGGGAAGTCCTCCCGCCACTCCACCACGGCGGCCCCAGCCCCGTCTCCAAAGAGAATGCAGGTACTGCGGTCGGCCCAGTCGGTGATGCGGCTCAGGTTTTCTGCGCCGATCACCAGACCGAACTTCTTCCGACTGGATTTCAGCAGGCACTCCGTGGTGTGGAGCGCAAAGAGAAAGCCGGTGCAGGCGGCGTTGAGGTCGAAGCAGACGGCGTCGTGGGCCAGGCCCAGCTCCTTCTGCACCATGCAGGCCGCAGAGGGAACCAGCATGTCCGGGGTCAGCGTGGCCACAAGACAGGTACCAATTTCCTCCGGGCGGACGCCAGCCTGTGCCAGTGCGGCCCGGGCGGCCTGAAGCGTGCAGCTGAGAATCGTCTCTCCCGCAGAGAGATGGCGGCGGGTGGAGATGCCGGTCCGGGACACGATCCACCCTTCGTTGGTGTCCACCAGGTTTGCAATATCGGCGTTGGTGACGACCCGGTTGGGAACACCCAGTCCGGTGCCGACGATTTTGATTCCACTCATAGTGACTCCTTCCGGGAAGCTCCCAGTTGTCTGAATTTTTGGAAACGCTGCTCCGCCAGCTCCTTTCCGCTCAGCGGGGAAAGCTCGCCCAGATGGCGGGCGAGGGCCTGCTCCACGGCTACCATGGCGCGGAGCGGATCGGCCTGGGCGCCGCCCAGGGGTTCCGGAATGACACCGTCAATGATGTGCCGGGCAAACAGCTCCTGCGCAGTGATGCCCATGCACTCACAGGCCTCAGCGCTGCGGGCGGAATCCTTCCAAAGAATAGAGGCAAAGCCCTCCGGGGAGAGGATGGCGTAGACGGCGTTTTCCTGCATCAGCACCCGGTTGGCCACAGCCAGGGCCAGCGCGCCGCCGCTGTTGCCCTCGCCGATGATGATGGCGATGGTGGGCACAGTCAGCCGGGCGGAGAGGTACAGGCAGCGGGCGATGGCCTCGCCTTGGCCCCGCTCTTCCGCTTCCAGACCGGGATAGGCACCGGAGGTGTCGATCAGGGTGATAACAGGGCGGTGGAATTTCTCGGCCTGGGTCATCAGCCGGAGCGCCTTGCGATAGCCCTCCGGGGAGGGCATACCGAAGCGGCAGCGGAGATTTTCTTCCAGCGTTTTGCCCTTGCGGGTGCCGATGACGGTGACGGGCCGCCCATGAAAACGGGCCACACCCCCAAGAATGGCGGTGTCCTCCCCGGCAAGGCGGTCGCCCTTTTGCTCAAAGAAATCGGGAAACAGATGGTCGATGTAGTCGCGGACATTGGGCCGCTTGGGGTGGCGGGCCAGGGCCACACGCTCTGCCACGGTTATGGGTTCAGCCAATCGGTACCTTCCTTTCCGTGCAGTGCCAGCAGCTGGTGCAGGGTTTTCCGCATCTGGCTTCTGGGGACGACTGCATCAATAAAACCGTGTTCTTCCAGAAATTCCGCCCGCTGAAAGCCCTCCGGTAGGGATTCGCCGATGGTCTGCTCGATCACGCGGGGACCGGCGAAGCCGATGAGAGCACCGGGCTCTGCCAGAATGAGGTCGCCCAGCGAGGCGAAGCTGGCGGTGACGCCGCCGGTGGTGGGGTCGGTCAGGACGGAGATGTACAGCTGCCCGGCATCTGACAGCTTTGTAAGGGCGGCGGAGGTCTTTGCCATCTGCATCAGGGAGAGAATGCCCTCCTGCATCCTGGCTCCGCCGCTGGCGGAAAAAAGAATCAGGGGCAGCTTCTTTCTGGCGGCGTACTCGATGGCCAGCGTCAGCTTTTCGCCCACGGCAGTGCTCATGGAGCCCATGAGAAAACGGCTGTCCAGAACGCCCAGCACACAGCGGCAGCTGCCGATAGTCCCGGTGGCGGTGACGGCGGCTTCGTCCAGACCGGTACGGCGCCTGGCGCTGTCCACTTTCTCCCGGTATCCTGCAAACTGCATGGGGTCGGCGGCGGTGATCCGGGGATTCAGCTCCCGGAAGGAACCGGAGTCCAGCAGGGTGCTGAGCCGGTAATAGGCCCCGACAGGGTGATGATAGCCGCACTTGGGGCAGACGAACAGGCAGTCACTCAGCTCCTTTTTGGGCGTGGATTCCCCGCATTTGGGGCACACGGCCGGAGGGGTGGGAACCCGGTGGTCCCGGAAGGCCTTCATGGCCAGCAGCCTTGCCCGCCGTTTTTCAAAGATCATGCTCATGTCTGCACCTCGGTTTCCCGGAACTTCCGGTCGTATTCCAGCAGCTCCGGCAGGGCCTCATCCAGGAACGAGGTGGTGCAGCCGCCGCGGATGAAGGTGGGGTGATAGAGCAGCTCGTGGGTCAGCTCTGCATTGGTGGGGATGCCCTCCAGGGCAAATTCTTCCAGACAGCGCCGGAGCTTCCGGATGGCCTCCAGACGGGTGGGGCCATGCACCAGGAGCTTGGCGGCCAGGGAATCGTAAAATGGGGGGAGCGTATAGCCGACGTAGAGACAGGAGTCCACCCGGACGCCGGGGCCGCCGGGGAAGTGGAGAAAGTCTGCCCGGCCCGGACAGGGGCGGAAGTTTTCGGCGGGGTCCTCGGCGTTGATTCGGCATTCCAGGGCGTGGCCGCAGAAGCGGACGTCCGCCTGTTTCAGCTCCAGGGGAAGGCCGGAGGCAATCCGCAGCTGCTGGCGCACCAGATCCACGCCGGTAATCAGTTCGGTGATGCCGTGCTCTACCTGCAGGCGGGTGTTCATTTCCATGAAGTAAAAATGTCTGCCGTCCGGGTCCAGGAGAAACTCCACGGTGCCTGCGTTTTCATAGCCCACGGCCTGTGCGGCCCGGATAGCGGCAGCGCCCATCTCGGCCCGGAGCTCCGGGGTCAGGCAGCGGGCGGGGGCTTCTTCCAGCAGCTTCTGGTTCCGCCGCTGGATGGAGCAGTCACGGTCGCCCAGGTGGATGGTGTTTCCGAACCGGTCGGCCAGAATCTGAAACTCAATGTGGCGGGGGTTCAGCACCAGCTTTTCGAGATACATTTCGTCATTTCCGAAGCAGGCCTTGGCCTCTGCCCGGGCGGCTTCAAAGAACCCAGGCAGCTCGGCGGGGGTATTGCACCGGCGGATGCCCCGTCCGCCGCCGCCTGCACTGGCCTTCAGAAGCACCGGATAGCCCACAGTGTCAGCGACCCGCAGGGCGTCCTCAGCCGTCGCCACCGGCCCGTCGGAGCCGGGAGTGACGGGAACGCCTGCCTGCTGCATACAGCTGCGGGCCGCAGACTTGGAGCCTGCCCGGCGGATGACGTCCCCGGAGGGGCCGATGAAGGTGATGCCTTCTTGGCGGCAGCGGTCGGCAAAGTCAGCATTTTCGGAGAGAAAGCCGTAGCCCGGGTGAATGCCGTCGCAGCCGGCGGCCTTGGCCACTGTCAGTATGGCGTCCTGGTTCAGGTAGCTTTTGGCAGCGGGGGCGGGGCCGATGCAAAAGGCCTGCCCGGCCAGCTGCACATGCAGGGCGTCCCGGTCGGCCTCGGAATAGACGGCCACCGTCTCAATCTCCATTTCCCGGCAGGCCCGGAGGACCCGCAGGGCAATTTCGCCCCGGTTGGCGATCAATACACGCTTGAGCATCTTACACCGCCCGATACCGCAGAAGCGGCTCACCGAAGGAGCAGAGGGCGCCGTCGGCTTTCAGGACGGACTCCACCACCAGATCGCAGGGGGCGGGCACCTCGCTCATCATTTTCATGGCTTCCAGCAGGAAGAGGGGCTGTCCCTTCCGGATGGTGTCCCCGACCTTCACAAAGGGCTCCTGCTCCGGGGATGGTCTGGAGTAGAAGGTGCCCACCATGGGGGCGTTGACGGTGAGGGCGGCTTCCGCGTCGGGACAGGCGTCGGGAGACTGGGTGGCTTGCGATGCTGCCAACGCAGGGGCAGAACCGCCCTGGTTCAGTTCTATTGTGTAATCCGGGGTGGAGAGCTTCAGCGCGCTGAGACCGCTGCGACCGAAGCGCTCCATCAGATCATAAATTTCCTGTTCAATCATGTTAAACCCTTTCTGACACGCAGCAGCCCGCCGAGGGGGGACCCGCGGCGGGCGTCATGCTTACTGCTTGTGCGCGTTTATAAAGGCGATCATGTCGCCTACGGTTTTCAGCTTTTCAGCCTCGCTGTCCTCAATGTGAATACCGGCGGCCTCTTCCAGAGCCATAATCAGCTCCACGGCAGCCAGAGAGTCGGCGCCCAGATCGTCGGCCAGAGAGGCCTCGGGGGTGACGTCCTCAGCATCACAGCCCAGGGTGTCCACAATGATGCTGCGCAGCTTTTCAAAATCCATGATGAATCCTCCTTGACGGAAATTGTTGCAAAAATTTTAATTAAAAATATTTAACTAAAATAATTTAATCGTTATTCTAAAAGGATCACAGGAAAAAGTCAAGTAAAAATTTTGGAGACGCCGCTGCCAAAAGAAGACAGGACCCCGGAAAATCCTTCGCAAGATAAGAAAAACACCTGATTTTGGAAGAATGACACAAAAAATACGGCAAAAAAATTTTGCCGTTTCGGGAGGGGGTTCTTTGCTATTTCGGGGGAACTGTGGTATACTTTTTACAATATACACAATCGCTGCATTGTGTGCAGCTTCAGGTCTTTGCAGAAGCAGAGGCCATTCAGGAGGTTTATTATGGAATTGAATTTGAATGAAATTGAACTTCAGTCCCGCAAAGCTGTCGAGGAGCTTTTGGAAGTGGCCAATCTTCATGCGGGAGATATTGTTGTGGTCGGCTGCTCCTCATCCGAGATTGCAGGCGGTCAGATCGGACACGCCTCCACGCTGGATGCCGCACAGGCAGCATTCCGGGGTATTTATCCCGTTTTGAAGGAAAAGGGCATTTTCCTGGCTGCACAGTGCTGTGAGCATCTGAACCGTGCGCTGATTCTGGAGCGTGCCTGTGCAGAGAAGTACGGCTATGAGATTGTGAACGTCCATCCCCAGCCCAAGGCCGGCGGCTCCTTCGCCACCACCACCTGGGAAAATTTTGAGTCCCCCGTTGCCGTGGAGCACATCAAGGCCCATGCCGGGCTTGACATTGGCGGCACCCTGATCGGTATGCATCTGCGGGATGTGGCAGTTCCTGTCCGGCTCTCTCTGGACCATGTGGGGCAGGCCCTGCTGCTCTGCGCCCGCACCCGGCCCAAGTTCATCGGCGGCAGCCGCGCCGTGTACGACTGATTCGCACATTCGGATAAGAAAACGGAGCGCATCAGGGTATGTTCTTTCAGAACAACAGCATCAATCCCCTGAATGAGGATTCGGACCTGCGGCTCATTATGTCGGGCGTCGCCCGGGACGAGCTGCGTAAGCTCAGCTCGTGTGTGAAATTCGGCAATCAGCGCTGTCCAACGGGATAAAAAACCGTTATTTGGGTGGCTGGCTCAATAAAATAATGTATATTTCATACTTGTATCTGATCATAACACCGGTTTTGGCATGGGTGAGAGCTCGGAAATTTAAGAACGGTCAGCTTAAATATATAGAAACATAAGCCAATCAGGATTCCTTGACGACTATGTGTGTTTTCATCAGATTGATCCAGTCACTGGGAAAATTCTACAAGCGGAAATTCTTGGCGCATTCGTTTGTTTTATCTTTTATATCGCACTTTCTGTTCGTCTGTGATATAATCATAGCAGCTCTTCAGGGTTGTCTCATAGCAGCACCGATGGCCTGGTATTATCCCATTCATCCTATAAAAGTAAGGGGAGTGAACCATGTACCAAGATGTTTCGATTATGGACGTGTTTACGCAATTTGATCCAGAGCTGTGGTTTGGCGTGATCGTCGCCATAGCTGTCTTTGTCCTTGAACTGGTTCTCTATACAAAAGGCATCATTTTTTCAAAAGGCGACAAGAGACTGCAGGCAGCCAAGGACGCCGGACGAATGGTGATCGCAAAAAGGGTCCGATGCAGATACAAAGACAATGCACCGGACCACAAGACGATCAACAGAAGATACTGCGCGCAGTATGAATACACACTGAACGGCAAAACCAAAACGAAGCAGATCGTTACCACCGGGTGCGAACCTCCCTATACTACCACGCTATACTATGATAAAGGCGGAAAGAAGGTCTTTTCCTCGTATGACGTGGCAGGAAGTCCGTTTGAGCTGGTTATTTATATCATTCCTATCGTCGTGGCATATTATGTACTATTAGCAATAGGCTATGAGTTTTAAGGAGAACGCGATGAGACATCCACGAAGGATTTCCGCATTTCTACTGGCCCTGATACTTGCAGGTTCCACCACCGGCTGTGGAGAAAAGGAAGCTTCCGGCCAGGCAATATCATTCAGCTAAGCTGTTAGGCGAATCATAAAAAGTACCCACCCCGTTTGAAACGGGGTGGGTACTTTTTATGATTACATATGATCTGTTAGAAATATTGGACTATTTGCAAATCGCCTGTTAACCTTAGCTGCCATTTTCATTAGGGAATACAGCTTCATCAGGCTTTGGCTGCGTTGTCATATTGACACTATGCGGGGTCCATAAATGCACCTAATGCGTCTTGACCGGAAACGACTCGGTATCCAAATGATCCGATGTTGATGAAATAGTTTTCGCCTTCTCGAAAAAGCTGCACGGTTTGCCGTAATATCTCTTTCTCCGGTGTTTGCGCTGAGAGATAGAGGTAGACTTCTTCGGCATCGATCCCTGCCTGTTTGGCCGGAAGCGGACCGACAACCCGAACGTTCCGCCAAACCTCTGACAGGTCTTGCCGCAGCTGCTCATTTGGATTTGGATTAGACTCGTTCTGTGTTACATAGTGAATGGTACAGTCAACACCTTCCTGCGTGAGATTTTTGTGGAGATGTTTTGTGATGGGCTTTGGCTGAAGCCAAATTACCCCGCATGCACAAAGCACAACACAGAAAGCCAATAGGATGGTTACGGTCCTTTTTCGTCTCTTTCCGGATTCCATATCCTGCTGCTTTACCATTTCGATCTTCCTTTCCTCGTATTTGGTTACTCTGAAGGTAAAATGAGATTGCAAACCAGAGATATTTTCTCCCTGGTTTTGGCAGAGACAATGTGCGTATGCGCCATCAAGCGGCTTAAGGAATCGCCTTGCTCCAACTGTGTCAAATTGCATCCAAACAGACAGCTTGCATCCACATCTCATGCGTTTGCAGTGTTGACTAAGACAGGAGGGTTTAGCTGTACACAGTTTTCAATCAATACGAGAATTATGTTGGAAAACTGTATTTATGATATCCAAAATATGGGGTTTTGTCAAGAGATCCTTTTGAAGCCCGTGCGGGCAGCTGTTCCTGGGCCCTGCGTTTCAGACGGAAGGTCAGCCCAAAGCCGCGGCTGCTCTTTGCTATGGCAATGACAGACTTGAAATTTATATACCGGGCAGGGGTGCATACCGCGGAAGCCGGTTGTCATGGCTGGAGCTTCTCTCTTTTTTGCACATTTTTTATTTCTCAAAAAAAGGATAGACTAACATATGTTCTAATGCTAAAATGTACCCATAAAAAAGAAAGAGGACTGCTGATCGAATCCTGTTGTGGCTGCGATCAGAGGTAGTCATTGGGTGATTGATATGAAAGAACAGATCCTGCGTCCACAGGCGGAGCAGCGGTATCGGGATGAGCTGGAGGCGTTGCGTCTATGGGATACTGGCAACAAAAAACCGCAGAATTGGAACCTGTCCCCCAAGGCGGTGCGCCTGTTCATCCTCGGCTCGCAGCAGCCGATCCGGTGTGGAGAACAGGAAATTTCCATCCGCAAAAAATACTTCGGAAACGACGCGCTGATTGAACGGTGCATTATCACCCTGGCAGGCAACCGCGGACTGATGCTTGTGGGTGAGCCGGGAACGGCCAAAACCATGCTGTCCGAGCTGCTGTGCGCCGCAATCAGCGGATGCAGCACCAACACGGTGCAGGGCACAGCCGGGACCACGGAGGATATGATCAAATACAGCTGGAACTATGCCCTCCTGCTGGCAAACGGCCCCAGCCGTGAGGCACTTGTGCCGTCGCCGCTGTATGTGGGAATGGAGCGGGGCATCCTGACCCGGTTTGAGGAGATCACCCGGACCCCTGCCGAGGTGCAGGACAGCCTCATCAGCGTCCTGAGCGATAAGGTGCTCAATATCCCGGAGCTGGGCGATGAGGGGCTGCTGTTTGCCCGCCCCGGCTTCAACGTGATCGGCACGGCCAACACCCGGGACAAGGGCGTCAACGAGATGTCCAGCGCCCTCAAGCGGCGGTTCAACTTTGAAACGGTGCAGCCGGTCAATGACGTGGCCCTGGAGAAGAAAATCATCCTGAATGAAGTGGGCGCCCTGGCAGAGAGTGCGGGGATCACCCAGCCGCTGGATGAGGAAGCCGCCGAGCTGCTGGCCACCACCTATCACGAGCTGCGCACCGGCGTTTCCCGTGAGGGACGGCGTGTGGAGACGCCCGCCGCCGTGATGAGTACAGCGGAGGCCATTTCGGTGTACTATCAGACGCTTATGAGCGCCTGGTACTACGGAGACGGACAGATGGACGAGCAGACCCTGGTGGAAAATCTGGTGGGCGCCGTGGCGAAGGAGTCACACGAGGAGATGGAGAAGATCCGCAGCTATTTTTCCACCATTGTTTGCAACAGAGCACAGCGGGAGGGCGGAGCATGGAGTCGTTATTACAAGGCGAGAAACAGGCTGAACTGATCCCGTTTTCCCTGCAAGGCCCTGTCCTGTACTATCCTGTGCGCCACCACAGCCCGGCCTGTGCCTACCATCTGGAGCGGATTTTGGAGGAGTATGACCCCGACTGTATTTTGGTGGAGGGGCCGGAAAACGCAAATGAGCTGATTCCGATTCTCACCGATGCCAATACGGCGGCCCCCGTTGCCCTGTACTATGCCTATCGGGATGACGCAGGTCTGCTTCAGAGTGAGGAGGGGGAGGACCCGGCCCAGTGCCAGTGCTACTACCCCTTTCTGGACCACTCGCCTGAGCTGGTCGCCCTGCGCGCGGCAGCGGCAAGGGGGATCCCGGGCTATTTTATTGATCTGCCCTATGGGGAGATCCTGCTGGCCACCAGGGATGCCTGCGGACTGCGGACCAAGGAGGAAAAAATCAGCTACGCAAATGACCGCTATTTGGCAAACAACCGGTTTGTGACCCGTCTGTGTGAGCGGGCGGGGCTGCGCAGCTTTGCGGAGTTCTGGGAGAAATATTTTGAGGTGGGCGGGCTGTACCGGACGAGCGAGGCCTTTGTTCGTCAGATGAATACCTACTGCCTGCTCTCCCGCCGGAATACACCGGAGCAGGAGCTCATAGAGGACGGATGCCTAGCCCGGGAGGCCCACATGGCCCAGCGGATCCAGGAGGCCGCACAGCAGCACAGGCGTGTGCTTGTGGTAGCGGGCGGATTCCATATTTGGGGACTTCTTCATCCGACCGGCCAGCCAAACCATCCAAAGCTGCCCAGGGACAGCGAGATGGTGTACCCCATGCGGTACTCCATTGCGGCCACTGATGCGCTGAGCGGCTATGCCAGCGGGATGGTATCGGCGGGATTTTATGGGAAAATCTGGGCCGCCCTCCATCAGGAGCAGCCCACCCAGGCCTGGGATAGTACGGTGCTTCATTACCTGGTACAGATCGGGCGCAGGCTGCGGGCGAAGGGGGAGACCATCTCCGCCTTTGACGAGATGTGTGCCATCAACCAGGCAAGAGGTCTGGCGGAGCTGCGGGACAAGCCGGCGCCCGGGTACTTTGAGCTCCAGGACGCTGTGCTGAGCAATTTTGTGAAAGGGGAGGCCTCACTCTCCGGCTCGGAGCCCATGCGGATCCTGCGGGAGCTGACTATGGGGGATGCGGTGGGGCAGCTGTGCAGCGGCGCGCTGGTCCCGCCCCTGATGGAGGATTTTAACCGCAAGTGCCAGCAGTACCGCATCCGGCTGCGGGAAATCAACAAGCAGGAGGTTACCCTATCTATCTTCTCCGAGCCGCGCCATCGGGAGATCAGCCGGTTTTTCCATCAGACCGTGTTCCTGGAGTGCGGATTTGCGGAGCGGAAGAAGGGACCCGATCTGCGGCGGCGGACAGAGCGCAGCCTGATCCGGGAGATCTGGCTCTACCACTGGTCAGCCGGGGTGGAATCCACCCTGATCGAACAGTCCGTGCTTGGCTCAACCATGGAGGAAACGTCCTCCACACGGCTGAAGCAGAAAATGGCACAGGCGAACCGGGCTTCGGAGGGAGCTGACCTTCTGATGCAGGGATTTTTAATGGGGATCGGGGATGTATCCGATCAGCTGGCCCAGCGCATGGAGAAGCTGCTCCTGGAGGACGGCGACTTTCTCTCCCTGTGCCAGGCGTGTTCCTCGCTGAATGCCCTGGAGGAGTGGCAGAACCAGTATGATGAGCGCGGTACATACGATTACCCGGCGCTGCTGCGCCGGTGCTTTACAAGGGTATTGCAGCTGCTGCCCTCTATGAACACGGTGGATGATACGGTGGTGCAGGATGTGCAGTATGCGTGCCGCCTGCTCTATCAGATGACGGAGCGGAGGAGCTTTTCCGATGAGCGCCCTGAATTGCTGCGTGTCTTTGAGCTGCTGGCACAAAAACAGCCCATTCACCCCGCCCTGCATGGGGCGGTGCTGGGTCTGCTCTATGGAGCGGATCCCAAGTGGCAGGAGCATATCAAATACACCATCGCCGGCTATCTTTTGGGCACAGCGGGTATGGTGGTGCGGTCCGCCTCCTTTTTGCAGGGGCTGTTCTATACCGCAAAGGACCTGTTGCTCATTGACCATGAGTTCCTCTGCCAGATCGACACACTTCTGGCGGAGCTGACGGACGAGGAGTTTACATCCATACTGCCCGAGCTGCGGCTGGCATTCAGCTATTTTGTGCCCATGGAAACCAATCGTCTGGGCAGACAGGCGGCTGCTCTGCACAGTGCGGATCCGAAGAGCTTGCTGAGAGAAGGCGTCGATGCCGAGGAATACAGCAGGATCGAGCGGGTGGATGCGTGGGCAGCGGCCCAGCTTGACGACATGATAGAGGAGGGGGAGGAGTCCGATGAGTGACGGCGCGGTTTTGAACCGGTGGCGGCTGGTCCTGGGAAGAGACGCGGACAGCGCGCTTCCCCTCTCAGAGCAGCGGCTGGTGCGGATGGACGACGTGCTGGATTTCCTGTACCATCGGGAGGCGGGGGAGGACGTGCGGCCGGAGGACCGACAGGGCGGACAGGGGGAGAGCTGCCTGACCGTTCCGGATTGGCTGCGTGAGGTCAGGGAGCTGTTCCCCCGGGAGACGGCCGAGATCTTGCAGCGCCACGCCCTGGACCGCTACAAGATGACAGAGCTTCTGACCAATCGGGAAGTGCTGGAGCGCATGGAGCCCAATGCCGAACTGCTGAAAACCGTATTGAGCTTAAAAAGCATGATGAAGGGGCCGGTGCTGGACGCGGCCCGCTATGTGGTGCAGAGGGTGGTGGAGCAGCTGACCAAGAAGCTGGAGCAGGACATCCAGCGCTCCGCTCTTGGCAAAATTGACCGCAGGAGCCGCAGCAGCGTCCGCTCCATCCGGAATCTCGATCTCCCGCGCACCATCCGCAGGAATCTGACCCACTATGACCGGGAGAAGAAGCAGCTGGTGGTGGAGAAGCTCTACTTCAATGGACGGGTGAAGCAGTATAACCTGTGGCACGTCATCCTTGTGGTGGACGAGAGCGGCTCCATGCTGGACAGCGTGATCCACAGCGCGGTCATGGCGGGGATTTTTGCAAAGCTCCCCATGCTTAAAACCAGTCTTGTGATTTTTGATACCAAGGTGGTGGATCTGAGCGGTTACGTGGAGGACCCGGTGGAGACACTGATGAGCATTCAGCTGGGCGGCGGCACAGATATCGGAAATGCGCTGGAATACAGCGAGGGACTCATTGAAAATCCCCACCGCACCATGGTGGTGCTGATCAGCGATTTGTGCGAGGGGGGCAGCGTCCGGACCCTGTATCAGGTGAGCACAGCGATCATTGAGAGCGGTGCAAAGCTCATTGCCCTTACAGCCCTGGATGAGACGGCAAGCCCGGTCTATGACCGCCATATCGCAGAGAAAATGGCTGACCTGGGGGCCTATGTGGGGGCGCTGACCCCGCTCAAGCTGGTGGATTTCATGGCGGACGTCATGCGTGAATAGTTACAGACAGAAAGGAGCAAGGCCCATGGAACTGCCGCAGCAATTAGCAGCAGCCCTCGGGGCGATCGATGAGGATTATCTCGTTGGTCTTTCCAACAAGGGAACGGTCAACCGGGCCAAGAAGGATCTGGCAGCCCTGACTGACCCCCAAGTGGAGATCAATGGGGCGTGTGCCGTGGTGCGCTGGGGCGATGTGGAATGTGAGATCCGCACACCCCTTGGAGAAAGCCGCTGCTCCTGTCCCAGCAGCTCCATTTGCCGCCACCGCATTACCGCCATTCTCTGGCTCCGGGAGCACAGCGGACAGGAGGGACCAAGGGGAGAGACGGCCTGCGGCGAGGATGGGGAGGCAGCCCCCCGCAGATTTGAAGAGCTGGCGGCCTACCCCACGGAAAAGCTGCTCCGACAGCTGGGGGTAAAACAGAGCTCGGCGGTGCTGTTTCGGTTGGAAAGCGGCAGCCTGCCCCGGATAAGCCAGACGTCGGTGGTGACAGTGGAGCTGCCCTGGGCCCCCGCAACGGTGCGGCTGCTGGAACCGCTGGAACACAGCACCTGCACCTGCCACAGCAAGAGCTTCTGTTCCCACAAGGCGCAGGCGCTGCTCTATTGGAAGATCGCGGAGGGGATGGTGGATGCGGATACCCTGAAAGAGGCGCTCCGCACCAGCGAAAACCGCTCCTGCGAGGAGGGGAAGGGCATCTGCCAGGCGGTGCAGGAGATGCTGTCCGCCCAGATGACAACGGGACTGAGCCGCATCCCGGATTCGGTCTGCGACACGGTAGAGCGGATGGCCTCCCTATGCCACACCGCAAAGCTGCCCAGCCTGGAGCGCTCCCTCCGCCGGCTTCATCGGGAATATACCTATTATTTCAACCGCTCGGCGCTGTATCGGGATACCAAGCTGCTCCGGTTTCTGGCCCAGTCCTTTCGCCTGGCCCAGCAGCTGGAGCAGGCTGAGGACAGTGCGTATCAAAGACTGGCCGGGGCGTTCCGGGACGAGTACCTCAATGTGGGGCCGCTGCAGCTCTACCTGCTGACAGAGCGGGCCTTTTTGGGGAACAATGGGTACAGCGGCGCGGTCTACTATTTTTGGTCCTGCCAAAAACACCGCTTTTATACCTTCTACCAGCTGCGGCCGGTGCAGGAGGGGGACCAGCGCCGCTGGAGTCCGCCGGAGTTCGTCTGGAAAATGCCATGCACCCTGCATCATGCCATTCATACCAGACTGGAGCTGAACGGCGCGAGGGTCAGTCACAGCGGAAAATTGTCCTCGACGGAGCAGTGCGAAGCGGTGCTCGGGCCATCGGAAGAGCCATGGAACGTATTTCCGGAGGACGAAATTTTCACCGATTTTGCCAGGCTGCTGCATGAGCGCAGTTCCCCGCATCTGCCGGAGAGCCAGCGCCTCGCCCTGGTTTACCCAAGACGATGTGTTCCCCGGAAGTATGATACCGTCCATCAGGTATTTTCCATGGAGCTGGTGGACGAGGAGGGGCGCATTGTCTATCTGGAATCCACATACCGACACGGTGTGGATGAGACGATGGAGCACCTGGAGGGGATCACGGAGCAGATCCGGAAAAACCCACAGCTGCGCCCCATGTTTTTTGGCACCGTGTATCGGGAAGAGGATAAATTGAAGCTCTTTCCCATTGAGATCGTAACAGACTGGGGGGCGCGAAATGAATGAACTGCTTGGGCGGATCGAGCAGGCCCTTGCCGATCTGCTGCAATCGGGGCTCTCGACCCGGGCGGCCGCCGCCGGACCCGAGATTCACGCCCTTGCGGAGGAGTGTGAGCGTGTGGGCCTGCATACCGGTGCAGCCCTGCTGACGGAGCTGGAATCTGCGCTGATGCAGCGCAGCCGCACCATAATCAAAAATGACGTACCCATCACCGCCATGATCTGCCGGCTGGAGCAGTACCTTGAACTGTGCCGGGAGAAGCTGCAGGAGGAGCTGATCGAAAAGCGGTGGTCGGACAACTTGACAAAGGAGGCACCTCAATGACACTGGAAGAAGAAAAAAAGAGCTGGGCAGCGTTGCTTCATGATCTGAAGCTGAGCCCCGCAAACACAAAGATCGCTGAAAAATTTCTTGTGGAACAGACGGCGGATGAATCTGTTTTAAGTGAAACAGAACCCCGGAATCTCTGCAATTCCAGCAGCTATCAGCGGGAGCAGTCCTGCAAATGGATGGAGCAGCTGCGCCAGGCGCAGAAGTACGAGGACATGGCCCGGTATGTCAAATTCTGCTGGGCGGTGGGCAAGAGCACGGCCATCTATCTGCTGGAGCCCAAGAACGAGGAATCTGTGGGAGCGAAAAAACGCCGGCGTTGGGGCCAGGCTGTGGGGGAGGCTGCGGTTGCCGCCATGGGTGCGGAAAAGCTGAGCCGCACGGGTTATCCCGACATCCAATATACCAAGTGGCTCCATGATCTGGCCAAGGACCAGCCGGAGCTGCTGGAGCAGGCCCAGACCATGGGCGGTGCTTCGGAGGGCAATATGAGGGTGCTGCTGGCCGGGATCCTGCTGGCCAGCGCCCCCTATGATCAGGAGCGGATCGACCGCCAGTGCGGGATCATCCTCCAGGAGAGCCTTGCCCTGTTCAAGATCCTGACCCCCAAGTTTACGCCGGAGGAGCGGGTGGTCTGCACGGCCTACCTGGAGGCGGGGGACCCCAATGTGCCGGTTCCCCTGCTGTCGGGCGGGAAAATGGCCGCCTACGACGCAAGAGGCGCCATGAAGCTGCACTCCACTGACCGGGTCCTCACTATGCTGCTGGGCACAGCCTCCTTTTTGGCGCAGCAGCACGATTCCCACGCCCGCTGCGCGGTTCGGCTGTATGCCAAGCTCAATCCCTGTGAGCTGGCCACAGGGATTCTCACCTCCGTGCCGCGGGATTACCTGATGGAGCATCTGGAGCTGCTGTGTGACGACCTGCCGGGACATATCGCAACCCTGCTGCTGGGGTTGGGATACGCGTATTACAGCGAAAAGCGGGAGGTTTACCGGGAGATCATGGATCGCTATAAGAGCAGCGTCCCCCACGTCATCAACCTGGCGGAGAGCTGCCACCTGGACCATTTGTCCAGGTACCTGTTGGTGGTTGGCAGCTGTGAAGAGATGTTCAGCAAGGGGAAGATGATCGACGAGTTCATATCCTATACGACCCAGGGGGTGCAGGAGCTGTCCCAATTCCTGCGCGACGAGGGCAGCTTGGCCAACATCCCTCCGGAGCGGATGAAGTACATCCAGTGCAAGTACGGAGTCCTTGGCAACGTGATCCGGAAAATCAAGCAGTATTATGAGAAATACGGCTGGGACACCTTCCTCTGCCGCTATACGACGGCGCTGCTCCTGGTCAATGACTACGGCTTTTACCTGAGTGAGCGGGCCTTCGGCTGGGTTCCCGGGGACGGCCGGGTGTGCACCATGGACTTTATCCACAGCGCCCTTGAGAAGGGGATGCCGATGGAGACGGTTTTGCTGGTCATGGGCAGCGTCAGCGAGACGATGTACACGGACAAGGAGCGGATGAGACAGGCTGTTCTGGACGCGCTGGACGACATGAAGAACCTGGAGCCGCTGTGCCGCAGCTGCCAGAAGAGCGGGGTGTTCGGGCGCAGCGTGTCTATCGAGCTGCTGGAGAAGCTCATGCACGGGAGCGTGGACGAGGAGCAGAGCCAAAAGATCAAGCAGGCCCTTGTCAGCTGTGCGGGGGACGCCTCGACCCAGGTCCGGACCCAGCTGGCGGCCCTGTATGCAGAGCACCCGGAATGGGGGAAGGAATACCAGGAGACTCTGCTGAACCACAAAAAAAGTGGGGCCCGCCTGATGATGGCGGGGGTCCTGGCCTCCTTTGGGGACACTTATGTGGACGTACTCAAGGAGGCTTTGGAGAAGGAAAAGAACGTCAAGGTGGCCGACCGTATTCGGGAGGTGCTGGGAGAGCACGGGGAGTCGGAGGACAAGCCTGAGGACCTGGATGGGATGGCTGATCGGATGCTGACGGCAGTCAGCCTGAAGAAGCTCCAGTGGCTGTTCCGGCAGCCTCTGCCGGTTGTCCGGAAGCGGGAGGATAAATCCCCTGTCCGGGAGGAGCGGATCAAGGCTATTCTGGTGGCCTACTGCGAGCTGGGCCGGGTAGGAATCAGCGAGACGGCAGCCAAGCTGGCGGCCGATCTGGAGCCGGCCGACCTGCAGCTGCTGGCCAACGAGGTCTTTGAGCGGTGGATGGATGAAAATGCGCCCAGCAAGCATAAGTGGGTGCTGGCCTTTGCCGCCGTGTTCGGCGGGGCAGTGATGACCCCCAAGCTGCGCCATGCCATCCAGGAGTGGCCAGAGGCCGCCCGGGGCGCCATCGCCTGCGAGGCGGTGAACGCGCTGGTGCTCAGCCCCGATCCCGCTGCGCTGATGATCGTGGACGGAATATCCCGCAAGTTCAAATTCCGCCAGATCAAGCAGGCGGCGGCCAAGGCTCTGACCAATGCGGCCCACGAGCTGGGCATTGAGCCAGAGGAGCTGGCCGACCGCATTGTGCCGGATCTGGGCTTCTCTGCGGAGGGCAGACGTGTCTTTGACTACGGCCCCCGGCAGTTTACCGTGTCCCTGACCCCCACGCTGGAGCTGTCCATCAAAAATGACAGTGGAAAAGTGGTCAAATCCATGCCGGCGCCGGGCAAGACAGACGATGAGGCCAAGGCCACAGCGGCATACAGCGAGTTCAAGGAGATGAAAAAGCAGATCCGCACCACAGTCGCCGCCCAGAAGGGCCGCCTGGAGCTGGCCCTGTCCGTGCTGCGCTGCTGGGATAAGGAGGCGTGGGAGAGGCTTTTTGTAAAAAATCCCATTATGCACCAGTTTGCCATGAGCCTGATCTGGGGTATTTATGAGGATAACAAGCTGACCGATACCTTCCGCTACATGGAGGACGGCTCCTTCAACACGGTGGATGAGGAGGAGTACGACCTGCCCGAGCATGCAAGAATCGGGCTGGTTCATCCCATCGAGCTGGACGAGGAGATGCTGGGCGCGTGGAAACAGCAGCTTGCGGACTATGAAATCACCCAGAGCATCCAGCAGCTGGACCGCCCCATCTACCGCCTGGACGAGGATCCGGAGCAGAAGAGCATGAAGCGCTTCGGCGGAAAAATGCTGACCTCCCTGGCGCTGTACGGAAAGCTGCAAAAATTCGGCTGGTATCGCGGCAGTGTCCAGGATGCCGGCGGATACTATGAGTTCTATAAGGAGGATGCGTCCACCGGCATGGGAGTGGAGCTCCATTTCTCGGGTGCGTATGTGGCATACAATGAGGATGAAGATATTACCGTATATGATGCGGTCTTTTACCGTGCCGGGACGGTGGCACGGGGCAGCTATGTCTACGACAGCCCGTCGGATGGAAACATATTTACCCTTGGCGAAATTCCGGCGAGATATTACAGTGAGATTGTTTATCAGCTGGAGCAGGCCACTGCATCCAGCACCCAAACCAATGCGGACTGGGAAAAAGAGTATCAGCACTGATCCGTGACAGAGCACCAGCCTGCCGATCCTTTATAGGTTGGCAGGCTGGTTTTGTTTGCCTGGACAGGGGGACTCGCGGATGGAGGAAGTGGTCCAAAATCAGGTTTTTGTTTGCAGAACGCACCGAAAACTGGTATAATATCCGCCAAAGACAGGGACAGAACAGTTGCTGCTTTCAGCACACAGGAGATGAAATATATGATGCAAATAAACGGAAAAAAGCTGCAAAAGTGTACAGCACTTGCCTTATCCTTCCTGCTTTTGCTGGGAACCCTGGCGGGCTGCGGAGACAGGGCGGCGGGCTCTGCTGAAGTTGGCTCGACGAACACCTATACCCCGCCGGTGAATGAGGAGGGTTATATTGTCATTACCATACCGGATACGCTTCTGGGCGGCAATACAGCAGAGGAACTGGAGAAAAAGGACAGAGCGGACAATGAGGGCCTGAGTGAAGAGGAAATCAGTCGCTTGGCCTGGAGCAAATTGCTTGCAAATGAAGACGGATCATTTAGTTATTACTTCACTCCGGAGCAGTATGAGCGCTCAAAAAAGGACTTTTACCAGCTGGGCCGGCTGCGGGATGCGGAGAGCGGGGAAATACTGTATTCCTTTGTCAAAGATGCTGAGTATCACGACATTGATGACAAAGGCATCCCCTGGGGGATCACTGTGTTTGCAGACCGCGACGCATACTACTCACAGGAGGTAATCAATGGAATGAAAGCAATCATCGGTCCGTCTATGATCCTGGCCCGGTATCAGATCCTGTGCGGCGTGCCTGAGGATGAGTGGTCAGTGCATATCATTTTGAAGGATGCAGATACCCACAGCGTGCTTGAAGATATTACTTATGGAGAGCCGGGAATCTGAGCCTCCGCCCGGTGTAAATGCAAGAGGGGATAAATCGTTGCTGACGTTGAACCCATAGAAATCTTATGCTATCATCATAACGGATCAATTTCAGCTTCCTCTGTCCCGCTGCAAATGCAGCGGACATATTCTAGCGTCAGCTTTTTTTGCTGGTTGGATAAAGGAGAACATAAATGGAAACCAAAACCTCCATTCTGAATGCGTCTGAGCAAAAACGGCTGAGGCGGTATTACTACTGCACAAAGCTCGCGGGGGCCGCGCTGGGGGCATCTCTGATCAGCGGGTTCTATATGCTGTTTCTTGTATTTGTCGACGATGTTTTTCTGGGAAATGAAACCCCGTATGTGCTGGGCTTTTGTGTCGGGATCGGCATGATGCTGCTGTTTGTAATTGCGTTTCTTTTTATGCTTTTGGCCAGCAGATTCGGGATGGCAGGAAAAAAATACGAGGCCATTCTGAAAAAGGTAGAAGCCCATCAGAAGAAGCTCGATGATGAGTACTTCGCGGCCGGATTGGGCGGACAGATGGCCGGAGGGCTGATTGAGTCGACCAGCGACAGCGAAGGCGGAAAGAAAGTGGGAAAGGCGATCGAGGCCATTTCCAGCGCATTTTTGCTCTTTCTGAGCTTGAAGCTTCTGCGCGGGATGTCAGAGGATGTTGCAGAGGTGATGAGAAGTGCGGGCATGGAGATCCCCAGGACGAAGAAATTCTCCACTGGGATCATAGTTTCGTCTATCCTGATCGTGCTGATCGTGTTCATCCCGGAGCTGGTGGACACCTGCCAGACAAACCGGCGGAATGAGGCGGCATGCAGTGCGACCTGGCACTCCCTGGACGACTATTTCCGAGCGCGTGACATCCGGGTGTCGGGGTATCCGCCGGAGGATAACAGAGGTTTTCAGCCCAGATTGAGCGTGTACCCCTATGATGAGGTTGGCGATAAAGATTCCTGTATCAGCATTAACGTGTCAGACAGCGGCAGGATCGAATCCGTTGACTATTACGTCTATCTGGATGAAAATAAGGAAAAAGAGGAAAATGTCCGTAAAATGAAAGATATGCTTCCGGATATGTGCCAAACGGTCAGCCAGGCGGTACAGGCCGGGAACCTGAGCGTTACAGATCCCCGCCTGTTTGAAGTCGAGGATGATCTGCTGGATGAGTTTATACAGCAATTTAATGCGCGGTCTTACTACGACGGCCCCTTTGATGCACACAAGATCGACGCGTATGCGGACTACTATGTCAACATCAGCATTTGGACCTACAAGGAAAATGAGGATGACGAGAACCACACGCTCAGTATTTGCTATTACACCAGCTGTCTGAACCCGAGGACTGAGGACTGAGCTCCAGTCCACAGGCAGACAGAGAGGACCGCACACAGTTTGTGTGCGGTCCTCTTTTCCGTTGTTCCGGCAGGGGGAAGTGTTCAGAATACGTCGATCCCATTGAATTTCAGCACTGCAAAAATGATGATGGGCAGGGTGAAGAAGGCGGTCAGGATCCCGGAGATCATGGGGGCCATGTAGAGTGCAGCTTTGATGGACACCTTGGAGGGATCAGACTCGTCGTAGAGAAGCTTAATTTTATTGCCCACGCGCATGGAGGTCCAGTAGCAGTTCCCGACAAATTCATTGGTGTACCCGTGGATGGTGTAAGAGATCATGGGGGCGATGGTCCCCTGTCCGCGGGAATTGGTGGAGCGGTAAAATTCTGTGATAGTGCCGGTGCATTCAACGCCGTGCCTCAGCTTCTTGGAGCCGCGTACAGCAAGTCCGATGGTCACGAGCAGCAGCGTCAGGGGAAGGATGAAATAAAATTTGCTCAGCAGTTCCAGCATATTGGTCACCTTACCATTCCTGTCATTTGATTTTGCGGGGGAGGTCTGTGGGTGTACTGCCTGATCCGGTCATTGATTGTTCGGCGAAACAGCACAGATACATTTTAGCACAACAGACGACACAATCACAGCGGGGGATATCAGATTTTGGGCGGGACCAAAAGATCCCTCTGATATGATAGAAAAACCTGGCGCATTTGTTGACGTTGGAAAATTCTTGTGCTACAATCTGGTTAGCATAAACTAACTTATGCAATGCTGTGAGAATTAAGAAGGGAATATGATGAAACCGAATTATAAAAATTGGGTGCCAAAGGGTATGCTGATCAGCGTGATGGCGGGAGCGGCAGTGACCGGAATCCTGTTCATTGTGGTCCTGTCTACCGACTTCCTGGCCGGTTCCGCAAGGCTTGCCACGGAGCTCATTCTCGGCGTGCTGTTTGTGGTCCTCTTGGCCGGCTCGGCATTGTTCCTGAATTTGTACAACACCTTCTCCTACAATGGAACGAAGCAGTTTGCCCGCCGAATCATAGATAAGGTTTCCGATTATGTGGTGCTGCCTGAGAACGGCGTTGGCCTGGACGTGGGCTGCGGCAGCGGCGCTCTGACCATTGCCTGTGCCAAAAAGAACCCCCACGCCTCTATGGTCGGCCTGGACCGCTGGGGCAGGGAGTACGCCTCTTTCAACAAGCCGCTCTGCGAGAGCAACGCCAAGGCGGAGGGTGTGAGCAACACCTCCTTTGTACAGAGAGACGCCTGCAAGCTGGACTTTCCCGACGAGCATTTTGATGCGGTGACCAGCAACTACTGCTACCACAATATTCCAACCCGGGACCGCCAGGCAATCATTCTGGAGACCCTGCGTGTGCTGAAAAAAGGAGGCACCTTTGCCATCCATGATGAGTTCAGCAGGAGCAGATACGGGGATACTGACCAGTTGGTAAAGAAGCTGCGGGATATGGGCTATGAAAAGGTGGAGCTGCTGGATACAGCCAACGGCCTGTTTATGACGAGAAAAGAGGCCGTGCCCCTCTGCCTGACAGGCTCTGGTCTGTTGGTGGGTAAAAAGTAAATCAAATACCGCCATCTCAAAGCCTTGCAGACCCGGTGTTCGTATCTGCAAGGCTTTTTATATCCAATTACGCCGATAAGATTAACCCGGCTGCGCTTGGCTGGACAGCCAGAAATCAATTTGGAGCGTCTCGACTTCGACATCTATGTCACAGAGAAAAAGCGTTGAGAGAGGAGAACGGGGTCATGCACGAGTACTACGCAGCCAACCAGAAAAAGCTGAAAAAGGACCTGGACCACTATCTGGGACTCATTGCATCGGAGCTGGAGCAGGAGACGGGTCAGGCCTATTCGGACCTGCTGGAGGAGGTGTGGGACTGCTACCGCGGGGAGCTCATGGAGCGGTTTCCATACATCGGCGGAAAGAAGTCCAGCGGAACCAGAAACCTCACCGGGGCCTACTGCTATGTTGCCCTGGGGGAGGTCTGCCGGAAGAAATACGGGATGGACCTGGAGCGGTGGGGCTGCCTGACCACGGTCTCCTTCCAGCGGCACTTTGACCGGATACCCGGTACAGCCAAGATGCTGGCCGGGATGGTTTTGCGCACACCGGGTCTGGTGAACAGACTGCTGAAAAAGAAGGACCGGCAAAACGCCGCCAACGCCAGAGAAAATCCAGGCAGCTTTGAGACGCAGACACAGAAGCCGGCAGCTGAATATCCGATCATTTACCACACCACCGTCTGCCCGCTCGCCAATTTTGCGAAGGAATATGGATACATGGACTATATGCCCTATCTCTGCAACCTGGACTATGTGATGTTCGGTGCCTTCGGCGTACCCTTCTACCGGGAAAAGACCTGTGCCCACGGAGATGGATACTGTGATTTTAAGCTGAAACGCGATGCACCCATTGTACCGGCGTGGCCCTGTCACGGGACGAATACGGACGATCCGCTGCTGTGAGATGCAGATACAGAAAAAACCGGGATGGAACCGATGGGCTCCATCCCGGTTATTCATTGGTCACAAAGCAGGTTACAGATCCTCAAAGACGACGGAGTAGCCCCGGGTGCTCTCCGAGGCGGTCAAAAAGCTGCTTAAAACCAGCTGAGTATTTTTCAGGACCTGGTCCATAAAGGCCGTATTCTGGAGCAGCTCCTCCTGCTTCTCCGCTTTCAGCTTGTCGATCAGCTTGGTGTAGTCCTGCATGTCGGTGTTGTTGAAAATGGAGTTGGAGATGTAGGGGTACTGGAAGGAGGAGGCGTCGATCTCGTTGGCCAGGATCTTGATTTCGGGCAGACGGATGGTGATGACACCCTGTTCGTTATCGATTCCATACTCCACCTCAGAGAGGTCGATGCCGGCGGAGATAATGCCCTCATAAGTAAAGACAGCCATATCGGTGGTGAGGGGGACCCGCATGCCGAGCAGATTTTTGTAGTTCTCGTACTTGTCCGCGTCCTTATAGTGGTAACGGCTGGAAATCAGGTCACTTGCCGGCAACAGGACTTGCTTCAATTGGTTGATCTCCAGCGTGTAATTGGTCCCGTTGATCGTCTTGTCCGCGTTGCTGTCTGAGCGTTTGGAGACGGTGAAGATGGACCAGCACAGGAACACGCCCAAAGCAAAGCCGATCAGAGCAGCCAGCAGGAGAGATTTAAAACTGGGAAAGCGGACCCAGATGGGGACGGCGCGGGAGCGTCTGCGCTCCTCGGATTTAAACTCAGTGTCCATGTAGGACCTCCTTATCAGTAATTTGGATTCAGCCAAACGCCATGAGGTGATGGCGGGCGCAGGCATACTATTACTATATTATACGATTTTTTGGTTATTGGCAATCTTTTTGCGAAATTTGGAGAAAAATGGAGGGACCGGGAGACTTCTTGACATCTTGGTCACAATCGGGTAAAATAGGAAAGAATTTCATACGGTGCAAGTGCTGTGCTTGGCGTATGGCCAACGCAGAGAATAGTGAATCGGGTGAGAATCCCGAACGGTAACGCCGCTGTATGTGTCGAGGGCTCCACAGGTTGCGAAAGCTGACCACTGGGAAACTGGGAAGGTCTGTGGAGATCGCCTGAGACACGAGTCAGAAGACCTGCTTGCAGCTTGGATGGAATCCTGCCCACGAGCTATGGGCAAGGAGGTATTATTTACGCAGAAAAACGGCTGCGGCGTAGCTCGCCGCAGCCGCTTAATTTTTTCGACTGCGTAAAAAGAAGAAAGAAGGAAGAAAAAATGAAAAAGATTCTTGCACTGACCCTGTCTATGGCTATGCTGGCGGCCCTGGCCGCCTGCGGCCCCAAGACGCCCGCTCCGGAGAAATCCGACAGCTCCAAGCCCGACCAGAGTGCTGTCCAGCCGGTGGAGGATGAGGACAACAACACCGGCGACGCCAAGCTGGACAATCCCCGCAACGGCGACGAGATCGGGGAGAAGGAGCTGCTGGTAGTCAGCTTTGGCACCAGCTTCAACGACAGCCGCCGCCAGACCATCGGGGCCATTGAGGAGGCCATGGAGAAGGCCTTCCCCGACTGGTCTGTCCGCCGGGCTTTTACCAGCCAGATCATTATTGACCGGGTGCAGAAGCGGGACGGTGTGGCCATTGATAATGTGACCCAGGCCCTGGACCGGGCCGTGAGCAACGGCGTCAAGACCCTGGTGGTCCAGCCCACTCACCTGATGAATGGTCTGGAGTATAAGGAGCTGACGGATGAGCTGGCTAAGTATTCCGATTCTTTTGAGAAGATCACCATTGGTGCCCCGCTCCTCACCAGCGACGAGGACTTTGCATCTGTGATGAACCAGATCCTGGTAGAGGATACCCGTACTTATGACGACGGCGAGACCGCCATCGTGTTTATGGGTCACGGTACCGAGGCTGAGTCCAACGCAGTTTATGCCAAGATGCAGCAGGAGCTGACAGATGCCGGTTTTGCCAACTACTTCGTGGGCACTGTGGAGGCAGCTCCCTCTCTGGACGATGTGCTGGCCGCTGTGGGTCAGGGCAGCTATAAGCGGGTTATTCTCCAGCCCATGATGATCGTGGCCGGTGATCACGCCAACAACGACATGGCCGGCGACGAGGAGGACTCCTGGAAGAGCGCCTTTACCAAGGCTGGCTACGAGGTGGAGTGCCGCCTGCGCGGTATGGGTGAGGTTTCTGCCACCCAGGACCTGCTGGTGAAGCATGCCCAGGCGGCGATCGAGCAGACCAAGTAAACTAAAATGACACAGCAGCGGCCCTGCGGTCCCATACCAATCGTGTGGGGCCGCAGGGCCGCATTGGACCAATCAGATCAGAAAGGAGCGGGGCGGTGAGACCGCCCCAAACATATTCTATGAAAACGAAGTATTCCATGCAGATTTCCTGTGCACTGCTGGCACTGACCCTGTCCCTGACCGCCGGCTGCGCGCCCAAGGAGGAGAAAAAGCCCGACCAGAGCACTCCGCCCGCAGCTTCCTCCAGCCAGACGGCCAAGCCCGAGAATCAGGCTCCCGAGAACGAGGAGTTCTCCACCGAGGGTCTGACGCCTGTCTATGCCAAGCAGCTGAAGGACGGCACTTATGACATCACCGTGGACTCCAGTTCCTCCATGTTCAATGTGGAGTCCTGCCAGCTCACCGTGGCTGACGGCAAAATGACCGCAGTGATGACCATGGGCGGCACCGGCTATCTGAAGGTGTTTATGGGCACCAGCGATGGGGCTGCCTCCGCCGATGAGAGTGCGTTCATTCCCTTTGAGGAGACTGCTGATGGCAAGCACATTTTTACCGTCCCGGTTGAAGCGCTGGACAGTGGTGTGGACTGCGCCGCGTTCAGCAAGAAGAAGGAGAAGTGGTATGACCGCACGCTGATTTTCCGTGCTGACTCCCTGCCCATGGAGGCCTGGATCGAGCCCCCCTTCACCAGTGTGGACAGCCTGAACCTGGCCGACGGCGACTATGAGGTGGCTGTGGCGCTGGTGGGCGGTTCCGGCAAGGCCGGCGTCGCTTCTCCTGCCCGGGTGAGCATCCAGGACGGCAAGGCCACCGCCACCATTGTGTGGAGCAGCAGTAACTACGATTACATGATCGTAGACGGCGTGACCTACGAGCCCATTGCCCTGGAGGGCGGCTCCACCTTCCAGATCCCGGTGGCCGGCTTCGACTGGAACATGCCCGTTGTGGCGGACACTGTGGCCATGGGTACGCCCCATGAGATCAGCTATACCCTGAACTTCGATTCCGCTACCATGAAGGCTGTGAAGTGATATGAGACGTCTGTTTGCGCTGCTTCTGTCCCTCTGCCTGCTGTTTTCTCTGTTTGGCTGTTCCCCGGAGCGACCGGACCAGGGGGAGGGGGATGCCCCTGTCCTCACCGGCCTGACTTTTCAATCTGAGGTGGAGCTGGACTACGCCCAGTGCTTTCACATCTATCAGTATGAGGAGGGCCACTCCCTGATCCGGGTGGACGACGGCCGCGACTATCTGGTGGTGCCGGAGGGGGGCGTGGTGCCCCCGGAGGGGGAGAACTGTATTGTGCTCCATCAGCCTATCCGGAATGTCTATCTGGCTGCCACCTCAGCTATGTCCCTGTTCTGCGCGCTGGACGGCCTGGATGCCATCCGTCTGTCGGGGGCCAAGCAGGACGCGTGGTACATCCCTCAGGCCGCCCAGGCTATGGATGAAGGAAAAATACTTTACGCCGGGAAGTATTCCCAGCCCGACTTTGAGCTGCTGCTGGACCAGCAGTGCGGTCTGGCGGTGGAGTCCACTATGCTCCTCCACGCTCCGGAGATTCAGGAGAAGCTGGAGGAGCTGGGCATTCCGGTGCTGATCGACCGCTCCAGCTATGAGAAGCACCCCCTGGGCCGCACCGAGTGGATCAAGCTCTACGCCGCGCTGCTGGGCCAGGAGGAACAGGCCGAGGCCCTGTTCCAGAAGCAGGCACAGGTGGTAGAGGAGCTGTCCGACTTCGAGAATACTGAGCAGACGGTGGCCTTTTTCTATGTGACTGACCGCGGTGTGGTATCGGTGCGCAAGTCCGCCGACTACCTGGCCAAGATGATCGAGCTGGCCGGGGGCCGCTACGTGTTCCCCGACCTGGGCGACCCGGACAACGCCACCTCCGGCGTGACCATGACCATGGAGGAGTTTTATGCCGGGGCCGTTGACGCGGACTACATCATCTATAACGCCGCCATTGATGATCCCATGGAGACGGTGGACCAGCTGCTGGACAAAAGTCCACTGTTTGCCGACTTCAAGGCGGTGAAAAACGGCAACGTATGGTGTACAGGGAAATACCTTTACCAGGCTACGGACGTCTTGGGCGGCATGATCCAGGATATCCACACCATGCTCACCGGGGACGGGAGCGAGACAGAACTGACCTTCATCCACAAGCTGAGCTGAAGCGGGAGGGAAGCACATGACACAGACAACGGAACAGGTCCTCCAGGGGGCCAGACAGGCCCGGGCGCTCCGTTATCTTGGGGTGTTCGGCGGGCTGGCTGCGGCCTTTGTGATCATCATTGTCCTGAATATCAACTCAGGCAGTGTGGACATCTCGGCCGGGGAAATGGTCCGGCTGCTGTTCCTCCGCCAGGGGGAGACCACCCAGCTCAACATCGTCTGGAAGATCCGCCTGCCCCGTATTTTCATGGCCGCCATCCTGGGGGGCGCCCTCTCCCTGTCCGGCTTTCTGCTCCAGACCTTTTTCAGTAATCCCATCGCAGGGCCGTTTGTGCTTGGAGTGTCCTCCGGAGCCAAGATGGCGGTGGCCCTGACGATGATCTGCTTCATCAAACAGTTTGGTTCCGTGTCCTCCTTCACGCTGATTGCGGCGGCCTTTGTGGGGGCTATGCTGTCGATCGGTTTTGTGCTGCTGCTGTCCAGGAGCATCCACAGCATGGGTGTCCTGCTTGTTGGGGGCATTATGATCGGGTACATCTGCTCGGCCATCACCGACTTTGTGGTGACCTTTGCCGATGACGCCGATATCATCAATCTCCACAACTGGTCCATGGGCAGCTTTTCCGGCATGGACTGGGAGGATGTGCAGGTGGCGGCAGTGGTGACTGCCCTCACCGTGGCGGCGGTCTTTCTGCTGTCCAAGCCCATCGGGGCCTACCAGCTGGGGGAGGCCTATGCCCAGAGCATGGGCGTCAATATCCGGGTGTTCCGGGTGCTGCTGATTTTGCTCTCCAGCGTGCTGGCCGCCTGTGTCACCGCCTTTGCCGGCCCTATCTCCTTTGTGGGCATTGCGGTGCCCTATCTGGTCAAGCGGGGGCTGAATACCGCCAAGCCCATTGTGGTGATCCCGGCTGTTTTCCTGGGCGGGAGCGTGTTCTGCATGTTCTGCGACCTCATTGCCCGGACGGCCTTTGCGCCCACTCCGCTGAATATCAGCACAGTGACCTCCATCTTCGGTGCGCCGGTGGTGATCTGGATGATGCTGCGCCGCAGCAGAGGGAGGGGATAGAATGGACTTCTGTTTTGAGACCAGGGACCTGACAGTCGGTTATCAGGGTGTCCCTCTGATTCGGGACATCTCGCTCCAGATCCAGCGGGGCGAGGTCGTTACCCTCATCGGGCCAAACGGGGCGGGAAAATCCACCATCCTCAAGACCATCACCCGGCATCTTCGGCCCGTAGGCGGTACGGTCTGGCTGGATCAGACCGGTCTTTACGATCTGAAGCTGGGGGACATGGCCAAGAAGCTGGCGGTGGTGCTCACTGAGCGGGTCGATCCGGAGCTGATGACCTGTTGGGACGTGGTTGCCGCCGGGCGCTACCCCTATACAGGCCGCATGGGGATCCTGTCCCCGGCGGACGAGACCATCGTGGCTCAGTCCATGGAGACGGTCCATGTGCTGGAGCTGGCCCAGCGAGGCTTTAAGGCCATCAGTGACGGACAGCGTCAGCGGGTCCTGCTGGCCCGGGCCATCTGCCAGCGGCCGGAGGTGATTGTGCTGGACGAGCCAACCTCCTTCCTGGATATCCGCCACAAGCTGGAGCTGCTGAGCATCCTGCGCCGTATGGCCAAGGAGGAGCAGATCACTGTCATCATGTCTCTCCACGAGATCGACCTGGCCCAGAAGGTCTCGGACAAGATCCTGTGTGTGCAGGGGGACCAGATCCGCCGCTTCGGTCCGGTGGATGAGATCTTCTGCCCGGAGATCATCCGGGAGCTGTACCAGGTGGAGGAGGGGAGCTATAACACGGTCTTTGGAAGCGTGGAGCTGCCCCGCCCCCAGGGGGAGCCGGAGGTGTTTGTCATCTCGGGCTGCGGCAGCGGGATCCCCGTATTCCGCCGTCTGCAGCGGGCGGGGACGCCCTTCGCTGCCGGGATCCTCTACGAGAACGACATTGACTGCCAGGTGGCCAGGGCGCTGGCCGCCCAGGTGGTCACTGAGGTCCCCTTCCAGCCCATTTCGCCCCAAAAGCTGGAGGAGGCCCTGGCCCTGATGGCCCGCTGTCCACGGGTGATCTGCACAGAATTTCCCATTGGCCCCTGCAACGAGGGGATCCGTGCCCTGCTGGAGGAGGCCGGGAGAAGATAAGAAAAGGACGTATGCCTCAGGTTGGCATACGCCCTTTTTTTCTGGTGAAATTGAATTACAGGCCCTCGATCATGTGGATACGCATAAAGCCCTCGTCCACATTGACCTCCTCCACGAAATCGTCCACGGCAGGCACCAGGATCTCCCGGCTGCCCCCTCTGACAACGTACACGTTGTTGGCGGGCGGGGTGAGGACCTCAGCGATTTTACCCAGAACCTCGCCGGAGTCGGCGTCCCGGACCTCCAGACCAATGAGATCGGCCAGGAAGAAGCTGCCCTCGGGGAGTTTGACGTCGCTGCGGTCCACATAGAGGACTGCGTTGCGCATGGCCAGAGCGCCGTTCACGTCGGTGACGCCCTCCAGCTTGAGAATGGCCATGTTCTTGTGGACCCGGGCCCGCTCCACCTTGATGGGCCAGTGCGTCTTGTCCACATACAGAGTATCAAACTGGCACAGGAACTGCGGGGAGTCCGCCCAGGGCTGGACCCGGACCTCGCCCATGAGGCCGTGGACATTGGTGATCTGACCGACCTCCAAATACTGCTCTACCATAGGGGAGCCTCCTTTTGTATGTTCGACCCTCCCGGGGGAGGGGAATGGAAAAGGCGCAGGGTCCCCTGCGCCTTTTGATTTAGTCTACGATTTCAACTGACACACGGCTGCCGGAGCGCTGGGCTACGGAGCGGATCAAAGTACGGATCTCCTTGGCGATGCGGCCCTGACGGCCGATCACCTTGCCCATATCTTCGGAAGCGACGTGCAGCTCCAAAACCGTTTCACCGTTGCCCTCGTGCTGGGTGACCACGACCTGGTCGGGATGGTCCACCAGATTTTGGGCGACGTAGGTCAGAAGTTCTTTCATAGCGTGACTAACCTCCAAACCTTACAGAGCGCCAGCCTTTTTCAGCAGATCACGGACAGTCTCAGTGGGCTGAGCGCCGGTCTTGATCCAAGCCTGAGCGCGCTCGGCGTCCACCTTCAGCTCAGCGGGAGAAGTGGTGGGGTTGTAGGTACCGATCTCCTCGATGAAGCGGCCATCACGGGGATAGCGGGAATCGGCAACAACGATACGATAGAAGGGAGCCTTCTTGGCGCCCATGCGACGCAGTCTGATTTTAACCATTTATGTTCACCTCCAGATGAATTTGTAGAATTATATGGAAAGCGTTTTCAACGCTTAACCAACCGAATCAGAAGGGCAGGCCGGGCATTCCGCCCCCGCCCATGCCGGGGATACCGCCCTTTTTGCCCATAAGCTTGCGCAGGTTCCGGGGCATCTTTCCGCCGGCAAACTGCTTGGTCATGGCCTGGAGCATCTCGAACTGCTTGAGCAGGCGGTTGATATCAACGACCTGTACGCCGGCACCGGCGGCAATACGCCGCTTGCGGCTGGAGTTGAGCACGTTGGGATTCTCCCGCTCGTAGGGGGTCATGGAGAGGATGATGGCTTCCATCCGGGACAGGAGCTTGTCATCCATAGTGGCCCCATCCAGATCAGAGGCCTTTACGCCGGGCAGCATCCCAGCCAGATCAGACAGAGAACCCATATTTTTCAGCTGGGTCATCTGCTCGTAGAAATCAGTGAGGGTGAATTTGTTCTTCCGCAGCTTCTCCTGGAACTCCAGGGCCTTCTGGCGGTCGAAGTTCTGCTCGGCCTTCTCGATGAGGGAGAGCATATCGCCCATGCCCAGGATGCGGCTGGCCATACGCTCGGGGTGGAACACCTCGATCTGGTCCAGCTTCTCGCCCATGCCCACAAACTTGATGGGCTTGCCGGTGACAGCCTTGATGGAGAGGGCCGCACCGCCGCGGGCGTCGCCGTCCAGCTTGGTGAGCATCACGCCGTCGATGTCCAGCGCGTCGTCAAAGGCCTTGGCGGCGTTGACAGCGTCCTGGCCGATCATGGCGTCCACCACCAGCAGGATCTCGGTGGGGTTGACCGCTTCCTTGATGTTTTGCAGCTCCGCCATCAGCTCCTCGTCCACGTGGAGCCGTCCGGCGGTATCCAGAAAGACCATGTCGTTGCCGTGCTGAATGGCGTGGGCCACAGCGGCCTTGGCGATGTCCACCGGATTGGTCTGTCCCATCTGGAAAACAGGGATTCCCAGCTGCTCGCCCACGACCTCCAGCTGCTTGATGGCGGCGGGGCGGTAGATATCACAGGCGGCCAGCAGAGGCCGCTTGCCGTTTTGCTTTTGCATAAAACCCGCCAGCTTGGCGCCGTTGGTGGTCTTGCCTGCACCTTGCAGGCCCACCAGCATCACCACCGTGGGGGGCTTGGGGGAGATGGTCAGCTTGGCGCTCTGGCCGCCCATCAGCTCGGTGAGCTCCTGATTGACGATCTTAATGATCATCTGGGCGGGGGAGAGGGCCTCCAGCACATCCGCGCCCACCGCCCGCTCCGTGACCTGGGCGATGAACTGCTTGACCACCTTATAGCTGACGTCGGCCTCCAGCAGGGCCAGGCGGATCTCCCGCATGGCCTCCTTTACATCGGCCTCAGACAGACGGCCCTTGCCGCGCAGCTTTTTGAACGCGGCGGAGAGCTTCTCAGAAAGTCCTTCAAATGCCATGGATTACTCCTTTTGCAGGGTCTGGGCAGTGGATTGGATCTGCTGCGCCAGGCGCTCCAGTTCGGGGTCATTGTACTTGTTGTTCAGCTGCAGAAGGGACTGGGCGTCCGCCTGGATCACAGCCAGCTGCTCGTGCATGGTGTGAAAGCGCTTGATGAGCCCGGTCTTGTCCTCCAGATCGGAGAGGATGCCCTCCGCCCGGACGATCACGTCCCGGACGCCCTGGCGGGTGATGCCGTTGTTTTCGGCGATCTCAGACAGGGACAGGTCCTCGTTATAGTAGAGGTCGTAAAATTCCTTCTGACGATCGGTGAGCACATCGCCATAAAAATCGAACAGAAGGGCCATGCGATAGGCCTGACTTTTCAATGTGCCACCTCCGAATCGCTGTCTTGTTGTAAAGCTCTTAAACTTTACAACCGGAATCATACCATATCCGACCCTGTTTGTCAATCAAAAAATACGGGCTATGCTCTGTCTCTTTTTGGTATATTCCACCACCGGGAGGGGAAAGCTGGGAGCGTTCGGGGGTAAGATCGGGGGCGCGCACGGGGGCCGGTCCCGGCGAAAACCTTTGCATTTCATCGCCTTACATTGTATAATGTGGCATACGCAAACAAAAATGGCCCCTGGGGCCGTTTTGATCGGTCGTTCCGTGCTGCGGCAGGAACAGAAAGGAAGGAACCCTTGAGTCAGATCACAAGGATCGAGTTAATGCCCGGTGTCCATCTCCGGGCCATCCATACGAAGAAATTTAAGAGCGCCTATCTCTCCGTCACCTGTATGACCCCGCTGGACGGGGCGCGGGCGGCAGAGAACGCGCTGATCCCATACGTCCTGCGCCGGGGCAGCCGGGAGCATCCCGATATGGAGGCGGTCTCCGCCGCGCTGGATGAGCTGTACGGCGGCTCCATCGAGCCCATGGTGCGCAAAAAGGGGGAGACCCAGTGCGTGGGCTTTGCCGCCAGCTTTATGGACGATGCCTACACTTTGGAGGGGGAGACCATTCTGGAGCCTGCGGCCAAGCTGCTGGGTGAGCTGCTGCTCCGCCCCCGCACCCAGGAGGGGGTGTTTTTCCAAGCCTATGTGGAGGGGGAGCGGGCCAATCTGGTGGACCGCATCCGGGGCCAGGTCAACGACAAGCGGGTCTATGCCACCCTGCGCATGAAGCAGATCATGTGCCGGGAGGAGGCCTACGGCGTAGACGTCTGGGGTGACGAGGCCCATGCCGCCGCCATCACCCCCCAGAGCCTGTGGACCGCTTATCAGCGCCTGCTGGCCCGGTCTGAGGTGGAGGTCTACTACTGCGGCAGCGCCGACCCTGAGCGGGTGGAGCGCGCCCTGCGGTCCGCTCTGGCCGGTCTGCCCCGGGCGGAGGAGCTGGACGAGACCCCCTGTGAGATCCGGCTCCACAGCGCAGCGGAGCCCCAGCTGGTGGAGGATGCTATGGACGTGACCCAGGGCAAGCTGGCCATGGGCTTCCGCACCGGCGGAATCACCGCCTGGGAGGAGGACTTCCCCGCTCTGGTGCTGCTCAACGCCGTTTATGGCGGGACCTCTCTCTCCAAGCTCTTTATGAACGTGCGGGAGAAGCTGTCCCTGTGCTATTACGCCAGCTCGGTGGTAGATAAGATGAAGGGCATCCTGTGGGTCTCCTCCGGAATCGAGTTCGACAAGTATCAGCAGGCCAGGGATGAGATCCTGGCGCAGCTGGAGGCGGTGCGCCGGGGCGAGATCGAGGATGGGGAGCTGGAGGGCGCCCGCCGCACCATGATGACAGCCTATCTGACCACCATGGACTCCCAGGCCCGGCAGGAGGACTTCTGGCTGGGCCAGGCCGCCGCCGGTCTGGACGAGGACCCCCAGTCCATGGCCCGCCGCATCGAGCAGGTGACCCGGGAGCAGGTGTCCGCCGCCGCACAGAAGCTGGAGCTGGACACCATCTATTTCCTGAAAGGACAGGAGGGCTGAGGATGGAACGGAAAGACTTCCCCAAGATCGGGGAGCAGATGTACTGCGAGACCCTGGAGAACGGCCTGCGGGTTTTTGTGATCCCCAAGCCGGAGTTCCAGAAGAGCTACGCCTTTTTCGCCACCAACTATGGCGGCATGAATATGCGTTTTGAACTGGACGGCCAGTGGCAGGACACCCCCGCCGGGGTGGCCCACTACCTGGAGCACAAGATGTTCGACACCAGGGAGGGCAACGCCCTCCAGAACCTGGCCGCCAACGGGGCCTCGCCCAACGCCTTTACCAGCAGCGCCATTACCGGCTACTATTTTGAGAGCACGGAAAAATTCGAGGAGAATCTGCGCATCCTGCTCTCCTTTGTCTCCCTCCCCTGGTTTACCCAGGAGAGCGTGGACAAGGAGCGGGGCATCATCGGTCAGGAGATCGGCATGATCCATGATAACCCCGACTGGCGGGTGTTCTCCAACCTGATGTCCGCCCTCTATGTCAACCACCCCATCCGGGTGAGCGTGGCCGGGACGGTGGAGTCCATCTCCCATATCACACCAGAGACGCTGTACGCCTGCCACAAGGCGTTTTACGACCCCTCCAACATGGTTTTGTGTGTGGCGGGAAATGTGGACCCAGAGGCCATCTGCCGGACGGCGCGGGAGATCCTGCCCCAGTCCAGCGGGACAGCTGCCCGCCGGGATTACGGCCAGGCCGAGCCCCACACGGTGTGCAAAGCTCTGGTTGAGGAGAATATGGCGGTGTCCACCACCAGCTTCCAGCTGGGCTTCAAGGGAGACCCGGTGGAGAAGGGCCCGGAGAAGCTGCACCAGGAGCTGCTGGGCGATCTGGCCTGCGAGGTCCTGCTGGGCACCTCCAGCCCCCTCTACGCCCGACTGTATGAGGAGGGCCTGCTGAACGACAACTATGGCTACGGCTGTGACACCTATCCCGGCTGTGCATTCCTGTGCGCCGGCGGCGAGAGCCGGGACCCCAGGGCGGTGCGGGACGCTGTTCTGGCCGAGGGAGCGCGCCTGGTGCGGGAGGGCATCGACGCCCGCCTGTGGGAGCGCCTGAAAAAGGCCAGCTACGGCAGCCATGTCCGGGGGCTCAATTCCTTTGAAAATATCTGCGTGGGCCAGGCCCAGGCCTGGTTTGCGGGCTATGACCGCTTTGAGTTCCCCAGCGTCTTTGCGGCGCTGGACAAGTCGGATGCGGAGGATCTGATTGCCCGCTGGGTGCGGGAGGAGCGGACCGCCCTGTCGGTGATCCGCCCGAAGGAGGATTTGGCATGACAAATCTGGTCTTTTTTCCCGGTCTGGGGCTGGAATTTTCCCTGAACCGGGTGGCCTTCGTCGTATTGGGCCGGCCCATCTACTGGTACGGCATCATCATCGGCGGTGGTTTCCTGCTGGCTGTGCTGCTGTGCAGCCGCTGGGCGCCCCGGTTCGGATTGACCGGGGATCAGCTCATTGATCTGCTGCTGTTCGCAGTCCCGGCCGCGCTGGTGGGCCTGCGGGTTTACTATGTGGTGTTCAATCTGGATTTTTACCGCCGGATAGACGGCTCCCTGGACTGGGGGGGCATTTTCCGGATCAGCGACGGCGGTTTGGCCATTTATGGCGGCATCATCGCCGCACTTCTGACGCTGCTGATCTATTGTAAGGTGAAAAAAATCAATTTTCTGGCCTTTGCCGATCTGGGCGTCATGGGTCTGCTCATCGGCCAGTGCATCGGCCGCTGGGGCAATTTTATGAATGTGGAGGCCTATGGCTCGGTCACCTCTGTGCCCTGGCGCATGTGCTCGGAGTCCATCGCCTATGAGCTGTGGAACCAGGGCCTGCTCTCCTCCGCAGAGGAGTACCGGGCCATCCTGGATGGGACCCTGGGGGTACACCCCACGTTCTTCTATGAGTCTTTTTGGAACCTGGTGGGTATCGTCCTAATCTACCTGATCGGCCGGTATGCCCGCAAATTCGATGGCCAGCTGTTCCTCAGCTATCTGCTGTGGTACGGCCTGGGGCGCTTCTGGATCGAGGGAATGCGCACCGACAGCCTCTACTTCTTCGGCCTGGAGATCTTCGGCTATCCTCTGCGCACCTCTCAGGTGGTGGCACTGATCTCCGCTATTGTGGGCGGAGTGCTGCTCATCATCAATCTGCGCAGAAAGCACGATCCCAGTGAACTGTATGTCAATCGACTTGCCGCCCAGAGGGCCGGTGAGGAATCCGAAAAGGAGGAGTAAGGATGGCCCCGATCAAAATGGACGGCAAGGCCCTGGCGGCCAAAATCAAGGAAGAGGTCCGGACCCGGGCGGAGCAGCTGAGCCGCCGTCCGGGGCTGGCCGTGGTCATGGTGGGGGAGGACCCCGCCTCCAAGGTCTATGTGGACGGCAAAAAAAAGGACTGTGAGCAGTGCGGCTTTTACAGCGAGGAGTACATCCTGCCCGCAGAAATTGCCCAGGAGGAGCTGCTGGGACTCATTGAGGAGCTCAACAGCCGGGCGGATATCGACGGCATCCTGATCCAGCACCCCCTGCCCGGGCACATCGACGAGAAGGCGGTGGTCCGGACCATCGCCGTGGATAAGGATGTGGACTGCTTCAACCCTTACAGCGTCGGTCAGTTGCTGGTGGGGGAGGAGGGCTTCCGCCCCTGTACCCCTGCCGCCGCCATGCGGATGCTGCACGAGTATGAGATCCCCCTCAGCGGAAAAAACTGCGTGGTGGTGGGCCGCTCCAATATCGTGGGCAAGCCCCTGGCCCTGATGCTGCTGGCTGAGCACGCCACGGTCACCATCTGCCACACCCGGACCCGGGATCTGAAGGAACAGTGCCTGCGGGCGGATATCCTGGTGTCCGCCGCCGGTCGGCCCAGCCTGATCACCGCGGATATGGTGAAGGAGGGGGCCATGGTGGTGGATGTGGCCATGAACCGGAACAAGGCGGGCAAGCTGTGCGGCGACGTGGACTACGATGCAGCGGCGGAGAAGGCATCCTACATCACCCCTGTCCCCGGCGGCGTGGGTCCCGTGACCCGGGCCATGCTCATGGAAAATACCCTGCTGGCCGCCCAGGCCCATCAGAAATAATTGGGAAAAGCAATAGCGCCTGTCAGACAGTTTTTGTCTGACAGGCGTTTTTTGTCCGCATAGCTGTGGGACGAGCCTCATAGGATGATAGGGCAGAAGGGGGAAGAAGGATGGAAGATAGAAGTGTTGGATTCCGGCAGGCGGCCTCTGTTCTGCCTATGGAGCTGCGGGCGGAGGCCCTGGCACTTCCCGGGGCGGAACAGGAGACGGCAGAGGAGCTGCGGCTCCGGGTTGGCCGACCGGTGTCGGTGGTGTTCCCGGAGGGGGAGCGGTGGCTGAATGGTCCGGATGTTACCGGGGCGCATCTGGAGCGTCTGCTGGAGCTGGCCAGCCGGTCCTCGGTCCATGCGGTACTGGATCAGATCCGGGAGGGTTTTTTGACGGTTCAGGGGGGACACCGGGTGGGCCTGTGCGGCACGGCGGTGCTGCAAAACGGACAGATTTCCGCCCTGCGCTGCCTGTCCTCCGCCTCTATCCGGATTGCCCGGTCCTTTCCCAATAGCTCGGCCCCTATGCTGGCCCGCCTGTCAGACCAGGGGCGGCTGGAGAGCACTTTGATCCTGGCCCCGCCGGGGGCAGGCAAAACCACTCTGCTGCGGGACCTGATCCGAGCGGTATCCGATGGGGAGGGGGTAGAGCCCATGCGGGTGGGCGTGGTGGATCAACGGGGGGAGCTGGGAGCGGTATTCCAGGGGGTGCCCCAGATGGACCTGGGCAGCCGCACCGACATTCTGGACGGCTGTCCCAAGGCGGAGGGTCTGATGCTCCTGCTGCGGGGGATGAATCCCCAGGTGCTGGCGGTAGATGAGATCACCGATCCGGCTGATATCCGGGCCCTGATTTTAGCGGCTGGATGCGGAGTTACCATCCTGGCCACCGCCCATGGCACCGGCCGGGAGGACCTGAGCCGCCGGCCCCTCTATCGGGAGCTGCTGTCGGCGGGAATCTTCCGCCGGCTGGTGACCATCTCCGGGCGGGGCGGAGCGAGACGCTATGAGGTGGAGGGATTGACATGATCCGACTGTTGGGGGCTCTGCTGGTGGTGGGGAGCTGCTTTATGCTGGGGGAGGACCAGGCGTCCGGACTGCGGCGCCGGGTCCGCGCCCTGGAGGCGCTGGAGGACGGTTTTGGACAGATGGAGCGGGAGATCTCCCTGCGGCTGCTCCCCCTGCCTCAGTTGATGGAGGACTTGGCAGACCACAGCCGGAAACCAGCCAGCGGACTGTTCCAAGACTGCCGGCGGGTCCTGGATCAGCCTGATGAGACAGGTTTTGATCAGCACTGGCGGGACGCACTGGCGGGGGTGAAGGAGCTGAAACCGGAGGATCGCCGGCTCCTGGAGCCGCTGGGACAGGTGCTGGGCCGCTACGACGGGCAGGAGCAGGTCAGGGCGATCCGGAGCTGCCGCCGTGAGCTGGAGCTGGCGCTGGAGCGGGCGAGGGAGGAAAGCCGCCGTATGGGGCGGGTATATCGGGCTGTGAGCGCTGCCGGAGGCGGATTTTTGGTTATTTTACTGCTTTAATGTAAAAACCAAACCACATAAGGGGGCTGCCAAGAGAAAGAGAAGGCGTAATTGGCCGCATATGGGCAGATTTGTACAACTCCCTTGACAGATTTGTCTCATAGTTATAAAATACAATACAGTAAAATCGGGCCTTTTATATCAAGTATCCAAAAACTAACAGATTGACGAGTGTATTCCGATAGCAATTCACGCAGCCGGTCCCGGAGAGCCGTGTGGGCAGATTGGAGCCTGTCGGGTATTTGGGAGCGTGCAGAGGATAGGACTGCTCTGGCGGGAGACGCGCAGCGAAACAGACACAGACGGCTGTGCGCCGGAAAGGCCAGACATACAGAGAACAAAGGGGATGAGGGCAGGTAATGGGCATCATGGACAACCAGGATTTTTTTTCCTTACAGAATTCTCGGTCAGATTCATTATCCGGGCACTTCAGTCCAGTTGGAGAGACGCTGGACAGCAATTCGGACAATAATATGGATATTATCCATCTGTTCGGAAAAGAGAAGTTGGAAAAGATTCAGGAAAGCCTGTCGAAAGCGACCGGGTTGGCGTTTATTACCGTGAACTTCAGAGGAGAGCCGATCACAGAAGCCACCTCGTTCAGTGAGTTCTGCACACAGATGCGTTTGGACCCGATGTGCCGGGAGCATTGCTGTGCATCAGATGCGTTTGGGTCTATCCAGGCCGCTGTGACACGCAAGACCAATGTTTATTTCTGCCCCTATGGTCTGCTGGAGGTGGCGATCCCAATTATTGTGCGTGGACACTACCTGGGCGGTTTCATCGGGGGGCAGATCCGCTGCGAGAACGCTCCGGAGACGGTCAGCCGGCTGTCGCTGATGATGGATACCAGAGACTGTCAGAAGGTGCTGGAGCAGCATAAGGGGTTGATGGAGGGGATTTCCCAGTACTCCTACGAAAAATTTCTGGATATTGCCAATCTGGTGCTGCTGGTGATCAATCAGCTGAGTGAAAATGAGATGGCACAGCAGGAGCAGAAGATCGCACTGAACAACAGAATAAAGAAATTCCAGGCCATGAGTCAGTGCTTTATGCGGGAGAATATCCAGAAATCCAAGGAGCTGGAGCTGGAGCAGATCAACTTCAACCCGTTTGAGATGATCGACCTGCTGGGCACGCTGCTCAACACATCAATCATTGAAAAGGCCGCCAACACCTACGAGCTGCTGAATGTTTTTATGGACTTTGTAAAATACAAATGTATCCAGAAGGATGCGTTTGTCCCTGTGGAGGGCGAGATCCGGCAGGCGGAGCGTTATCTGCTGTTTCAGCAGAAGAAACTGGGTGACTGCTTTCAGTTTTCCATTGACATTCCTCAGGAGATGTATGGGGAACAGATGCCGTCTAATATCCTGATGCCATTTATCAAAAATGCAGTCGATCATGGTGTGATGCTGGCTCCGCAGGGCGGGGAAGTGCGGATCACCGGTCTGATGCACACCAACAGGCTGACCCTGGAGATCACGGATACCGGCCCGGGGCTGAGCAAGGCAGAGATCGACGCAAAATATGATATTTACCAGAACATGTGCGAGAGCTATTTTATCAATCTCGGCATTGACTACGCCAAGGATAAAATGAAGGAGCTCTATGGGGATGGATATGGTGTGCTGATGGAAAGCAATGAAAAATGCGGAGGAAAGGTCGTGCTGAGTTGGCCGCAGTACCACGAAGAAAGGACATCATAATATGTACAGGGTCTTAATTGCAGATGAGGATGTTCTTGGCCGGGAAGCGCTGAAAATGATCCTCTCAAGGAATCAGGATGTCTGTGTCACCCATACGGTATCATCGGGAGAAGATGCGGTACGGGTGTGTAAAGAGGAACCTATGGACATCGTCTTTCTCAGCATGCAGGTGTCCGGGATCAAAGGGGTGGAGGCAAGCCGGGTAATTCATAGGAGCAGGCCTGAAACCGCCATTTATATTCTGACGCCCTATGCGACGGGCAGCCTGGTCCACAGAGTGGCGCAGGATGTGGTGGAGGACGTACTGGAAAAGCCGGTGACCCACACGCAGATCCAAAAGGTATTGGAGGACTATGCCGCAAAGCATGCAAACTCCGTCCATAAACAGCTGGAACTGCTGACTGCCATATTAAAGGAAAAGGATTTTAAGCACTTCTCAGATGAGCTCCCCACAGTGCTCGAGGACATCTATCGGGAGGCCAATGGGGATGCAAACCAGCTGATGCAGATGTTTACCTATCTGGGACAGGGCCTTCTGGACAGCAGAGGTGCGTGCGGCACGCCGACAAAGATCCAGGATGTGTTTCCCATCCACATGAGCTCCATTACTGACCCCCGGGTCACGGAAATCTGGCTGTTCGGACTGGTGGACAAGCTGTTTTGCGAGAACAGTGTTACGCGCTATCCTCTGCTGGAAAATATCTTTACCTACATATCAGACCACATCCAGGAGGACATTACGCTCAACAGCATTGTGGAGCACTGCGCCATCAGCCAGGGCTACCTGAGCCGGATTTTCCGGGAGAGGTTCCATGTCAGTGTTACAGAGTACATTCACATGAGGAAAATCCACTTGGCGAAGCGGTATTTCTGCTTTACCGAATACAGCATCGCGGAGGTCGCATTCCGTCTGGGCTACAACGAGAGCAGCTATTTCAGCAAGATTTTCAAAAAGTATGGAAACAGCACTGCAAAGGAGTACCGGCAGAAAACAGCTGTGGTACCGAAAAATGAGGCGGCAGTTTCCGTGTAATATCACCAACCCCCCTGACAGTTGTCAGGGGGTTTTTCATGCTGTGACAAAGGGTGATCTCATTTTTATCTGTTTTGTACAGGCTTTGGGGCGGTTCTGTACAAGTGATTTGGCATTTGGCGTGGATTTTACTGGATTCAAGCTTGGAAAATACACAAGTAATAAACAAGGTACATGCTATAATGGGTTCACATTGTACAAAATAGAAGGGCTTTGTACTGTATATTTTGGTTGATCCAGGAAAACAGCACAAGGACACAATGATTTTATAGGGGGATAGCTGTATGGAATGTACCATGTGCAGCAGTGCGGATAAGGAGCTGCAAGCTTTTTTGGAATCTGTGCCGGAGGATCATTCTCACAGAAGGATGGTTCAGCAGGAAATTAAATGTGGGTATGGGCTGGACGGTGTATGTTGTAAGTTCTGCTCAAATGGTCCCTGCCGGATCTCCCGGTCCCGGCCTAAGGGAGTCTGCGGCGCGGATGCGGATACCATCGTGGCGCGGAATTTTCTCCGGTCTGTGGCAGCCGGATCCGGCTGCTATATTCATGTGGTGGAGGATACCGCCAAGGAGCTGAGGGCTGCCGCCCTGGCCGGGCGCAGACTGAAGGGGCTGGATACCCTGCATGCACTGTGCGAAAAGCTGGGCATTCAGGGCGAGAATGACCATGCTCTGGCGCTGAAGCTGTCGGAGCAGATTCTGGAGGACCTGCGCAGACCCTATGAGGAGAAGATGCGCCTGACCGAGAAGCTGGCCTACGGAATGCGGGCAGAGGTCTGGAAGAAGGTGGGGATCCTCCCGGGCGGCGCCAAGGATGAGATTTTCAACGCTGTGGTCAAGACGTCCACCAACCTCAATTCCGACCCGGTGGACATGCTGATGCAGTGTCTCCGGCTGGGCATCTCCACCGGCCTTTACGGCCTGGTGCTGGTGAATCAGCTCAACGATATCCTGATCGGAGAGCCGAAGCTGGGATTCGACCCGGTGGGCCTTCAGGTGGTAGACCCCCAGTACATCAATATTATGATCACGGGACACCAGCAGCACATGTTCGGCGCCCTTGGGGAGCTGCTGGACAATCCCGCCATCCAGGCCATGGCCCAGCAGGCCGGGGCAAAGGGCATGCGGATCGTGGGCTGTACCTGTGTGGGACAGGATTTCCAGGCCAGAAGCCGCTGCTTTGAGCAGGCCTTCTGCGGCCATGCGGGCAACAACTACACCAGCGAGGCCGTGCTGATGACCGGATGCGTGGATCTGGTGGTGTCCGAGTTCAACTGCTCCATTCCGGGCATTGAGCCGATCTGTCAGAAGCAGGACATCCCCATGCTCTGCCTGGACGATGTGGCCAAGAAGAAGGATGCAAAGCTGCTGCCCTACAAGCCCGGCGAGGGGGAGGAAGCAGGGGCGAATATCATCGCTGCCGCACTGGCCTCCTACACCAAGCGCCGCGCTGCCGGCCGCCGGAACCCCATGGCCCATCACGGCTGCGAGGCCATCACCGGAGTGACTGAGGTCACGCTGAAAAAGGCCCTGGGCGGCTCCTTTGCTCCGCTGATCGACCTGATTGCCTCCGGTAAGATCAAGGGTGTGGCCGCAGTTGTGGGCTGCTCCAATCTGAGAGCAAAGGGACACGATGTCTTTACGGTGGAGCTGGCCAAGCAGCTGATCGCCAACGATATTCTGGTGGTTTCCGCAGGATGCACCTGCGGCGGTTTGGAGAATTGCGGCCTGATGTCCCGGGAGGCCGCCGACCTGGCAGGCCCCGGCCTGCGCGAGGTGTGCCGGAGCCTGGGCATCCCCCCGGTGCTGAACTTCGGCCCCTGTCTGGCCATCGGCCGGATCGAGTGCATGGTGGGAGAGCTGGCCGCCGCCCTCAAGGTGGATCTTCCCCAGCTGCCGGTGGTTATCTCCGCGCCCCAGTGGCTGGAGGAGCAGGCATTGGCGGACGGCGCATTTGCCCTGACCCTGGGCTTTGACGTCCATCTGGGCCTGGCGCCCTTTGTGACCGGCAGCCCGGTGGTGCTGGATGTTCTGGGCAATCAGCTTAAAGACATTACAGGCGGCAGACTGATCGTAGAGACCGACATCTCCAAGGCCGCCCAGACGATGGTGGAGATCATTGGAGAGAAGAGAAAGGGGCTGGGGCTGAATGGCTGACATTGGACTGAATTGTGTGCCAGTGTACCCGGACAATCCCTCCATTGAAAAAAATATGGCGCTATGTACCAGCTGCGGACACTGCCTTGCGGTGTGCAGGGAGGAGATCGGGGTTGCGGCCCATATGACAGCAGGAGAACGGTTTGCCTGTGTCCACTGCGGTCAGTGCGTTGCGGCCTGTCCCGAGGGTGCGCTCCGGGTCAGAGACAGCTTGCAGGCCGTGCGTCAGGCGGTACAGGACCCTGAGAAGGTGGTTGTGGTCTCCACCGCGCCCGCCGTCCGGGTCGGCCTGGCGGAGTGCTTCGGCGAGCCGGCCGGGACCTTTGCCGAGGGCAGAATGGTACAGGCGCTCAGAGCTCTGGGTGTAAATTATGTGCTGGATGTTGCGTTTGCGGCAGACCTCACCATTTTGGAGGAGGGGACCGAGCTTTTGAAGCGGCTGCTGTCTGGAAAGGGCACGCTGCCCCAGTTCACCAGCTGCTGCCCGGCCTGGGTGAAGTACATAGAGACCTTTCATCCGGAGCGCATTCCCAATCTGTCCAGCGCGAAAAGCCCCATCGGGATGCAGGGCGCCCTGATCAAGACTTATTTTGCCGGTCAGATGGGCCTGGACCCGGAGCAGATCGTGACTGTGACGGTGGCTCCATGCAGCGCAAAGAAGTTTGAGATCACCCGGGAGGAGCAAGGCTCCGTGGGCGCGCTCCTGGGGATTCCTACTCTGCGGGACAACGACTATGTGCTGACCACCAACGAGCTGGCACATTGGATCCAGGAGGAAAAGATCCCGTTCCGGGACCTGGAGCCGTCCCCGTTTGACTCCCTGATGGGGGAGAGCAGCGGCGCCGGACTCATTTTTGGAAATACAGGCGGCGTCATGGAGGCCGCACTGCGCATGGCGTACTCCTCTGTGACGGGAAAGGCGCCTGCTGAGCTATTGCTGTCTTATCAACCGGTACGGGGGATGGAGCAGATAAAAGAGGCTGTGGTCCAATTAGGGGAGAGAGAGGTGAGAGTCGCAATAATCTATGGAACCCGTGCAGCCGAACAGCTGATTCAGAATGGACAGATCGACAGCTTTGACTTTGTCGAGGTGATGACCTGTCCGGGTGGATGCATCAGCGGAGCAGGACAGCCATCTGGAAAGGTGGTCCCTGTGCCTGACCAGGTGCGGGAGCGCAGGATCGGTGCTCTGTACCGGGCGGATCAGACCAGATCCATCCGCAGTTCACTGGATAATCCGGAAATCAAGCAGATTTATGACAAATTCCTGGATCATCCGCTGAGTCCCCAGGCGGAACGGCTGCTCCATACAGCCTATCATGACAGAAGCGAATCTCATTAAATCATCTGGTTGATGTGTTGGGGCCGTGAAAACGCTCCAATAAAAAGAAAAGGAGACGCAAATTGCAAGTGCAAGTTGGACACCCCGCACAGTAAAAATTTGTTAGCTC
>JAHHSD010000079.1 GCA_020025425.1 Oscillospiraceae bacterium | reverse complement strand
TCGCAGACGTGTAGTTCACGTTCATATTCAGGTTCTGAAGTGTGATCTTCCGGGTGCCGCTGGCGATCCAGATGTTATTCTGGGTCTGGGTGGTATCCGATTTGCTCTGATAAATGGTAATGGGCTTGTCCTCCGGCCAGGGGGTCAGAGGGGTGTTGGTAAACTTGGGATCGGGACCCTGACGATAGCCGTCCTTCTCGATCTTGATGTAGCCGGCGGCCAGGTCCAGGCTGCCCATCACAGGCGCGCCGTCGTCACCGGTCCACAGCTTGACCTGCTCAAATTTCTTGATCTGACCGGTGGCGTCCTCCATCCGCATCAGCAGCCACTCCTGGCTGTCGGCGGGCTTGGCGCCGCTGACATACTGTCCGCCGTCGGTGTCATGCAGGCGATAGGTGACGCTCAGATTCGGCTTCACGGTACGCATGAACTGCTTGTCCGTGGTGCGGAAGACGGTGTCATAGAACATGACCGTGGTTCCGTTATCCCGGCCCTCCAGACGGAAGGTGGTGTCCTTGGTCATGGTCTGACTGGCATCCAGAACGCCATGGAACACCTTGGTGCCGCCCTCGACCACGTTGATGGTGCCGCCATCAGCCACCACAGGTGCAACGTTCCCGTCCGAGACGGCAGCCAGGCTGTGGGTGGCCTTGAGTATTATGTTTTTGGCCTTGACGCCGGCCTTGCCCGCACCGGGATAGGCCTCCAGATGGAGGAAGTTCTCCTTGGTGGCGTCCAGGGTCACATCACCCGTGGACAGCAGGCCCTCCCCGCCGCCATTGAGCCGCAGGGCTGCCTTGCTGCTCCCCTCGTCAATCATAACGAGAGATGCCTGGCCTTCCGAGTGAATGGCGCTCTTGTCGCCATGGGCGGTCAGGATATTATTGCCCTTCCAGGTCAGCTTCAGCTGGCCGGTTCCCTCGTGGCGATGGATGGGGGTGGGCTTTTCCTGCTCCGCCTTGATCTCCAGGGCGTCCAGGTTCAGGTGGACAGAGAGCTGCTTGTCCGCCTCCTGGCTGTTGGCTACCTCGCCGCCCTGCACATCAATGGTGTATTTTGTGGACTTATCCGGGGCATTGTTGTCCCCCTGCTTGGTCTGATAGACACTTGCCATAATGGAGCTGCCGCTCTTGAGGATGTCCGGGTTAAAGCGGCGGGCGCTCTGGGGATCACTGTCCTGGCGGACGCCCTTGGGGGAGAACCAGATATGGCCCTCGCTCAGGTCCAGGAAATCTACGCCCTTCTGGGTTTCACGCACGAACGCCCCAACCCTGGTGAAGTTTCCTCCGTTCACCTGGATGCGGTTTCCCTTGGCATTGGATGTGTTGCCAAAGTATTTCAGGTCTGCGGTGTTGTAGACCCGGAGATTGCCCGGCTCCACAGGGTAGATCACCGCTACGCTCAGAACGTCATAGATGTCCTTGGGCGTAATGGCGCCGTCGCTGCGGCCGCTTTCCTTCAGTTTGCCCAGATCAATGGTCCAGTCCCCATTCTCGTTGCTCTCGTGGAACAGACGCAGGGTGCTCTCGCCCACGGTGATCAGGTTCTGGGCCTTGTTGGCATGGTTGGTGTCCTTTCGGCTGTCCAGCTGGAGCATGCCCTTGCTTTCGGGCACCTTGATCTCCCGGGCGCGCAGCAGGTCATGCATCTTGTTGCTGTAAAGCCGGGAACCCTGGCGGTCCAGGCCCAGCAGACGGCTGGTCTCGTCAAATCGGATCTGCTCTACATGGTAGATGTGGTCCTTGGTCTGGTTTTCTTCCTCAGATGTAACCTCATAGTACCCGTGATACAGACCGGCGTCGCCGATCATCACGACCTTGGCATACGCCCCTATTTTCTGGCTGTATGTGCTGAGCTCCATGAAGAGGTCACTGTTCTCAATGGAGATCTTGAAGTTGTCCTTTTTGGCCGGCCTGCCCCTGCTGCCATAAATCGAGGAGTAACCGATCAGCGCAGCTCCGCCGCCGCGCTCCTCCGCATTGTAGCCATGCATGGTTCCATTGATCACGCTGTTACGGATCGTAATATCGCCGGTGGGCACTACGCTGCCGTCATACCGGCCGCCGATGCCTACCTGGCCGGCATTATAGTTGCTGGGCTTGCGGATGTTGAGCAAGCAGTTATCCACGATCAGGCTGCCGGACGGCGCAGCAGTACTCGCGGGGGCTGTACACTGGATCGTCAGGCCGTTGCCCTGGCTCACACTGTTGGAGACGATCAGGTCGCCGCTGCCGGCTTTGTTGGCAACAGGCCCCTTAATCAGGCAGCGGTCCAGCCACAGATCCAGCTGCTTGCCGCTGGCTGTCAGGCCGTAGCCTCCGGTGATCGCGGACTCCTTCATCACGACCACATTTCCTCCCTGTTCATGGCCCGTAATCGGGAGGTAATCCACAGAAACCTTATCCAGGATCAGCTTCTGGCCGGGGTCCTGCAGGGTGATCGTCAAGTAACGCGCCTTCAGGGCGGAAATCGTGTTGTCCTCGTCCCCGGCGCCCTTTCTCAAAACGACGTCGATATCCTGCTTGTCATACGTCCAAAATTCCCCCAGCATTTTGGCCGTCACCCCCTCCAGGGTGATTTTGCTGGTGGAAGCATGGATATTCTGATAGTCCGCCTGGGTCTGCTCATTGGTTTTCAGATAAATGGGATTGATTGCCGTGGAACCATCCACATAGATATTCTTGATGATCTGCTTATTGTTGTCCTGAGCATAGATTACATATTCTTCCTTATTCTTGCTCAGGGGCAGAGGCTTGCCCAGTCCGTCCTCTCCAGCCGCACTGAAGCGCACATTGTCTACCTCAATGCTGTCTCCGCTCTGCTGGATCCAGCGCGCGATATAGTTGGGTCCGGAGAACCCGGAACCGGGGTCAATTCTGCGGATGGCGCTGTTCTTGACGGTGATCTGTCCGATCTGGGCATGCTCGCCCCCAGGTCCTGAGTTCTTAATCGGACTGCTTTTGCCGATAATGGCATTATGGCCACCAGCACTATCGCCAAATGTATTACCTATACTGCCGCCGCGGGCCTGCACATCCGCATTGGTCACAGTGATGCTGTTGATGTGGTGCATGGTGGCGCCCCATTGATCATTATACCAGAGGGCCTTGAAGTTGCCGGCGCCGATGCCCGCGCCGCCCAGGTGATAATAGTTGCTGCTGCTGGTGTAGCCCCAGAGGTGCAGCCTCAGGGTGCCGCCCTGGACGTTGATGTCGCCCACATACTGGTTGACGAATTGATTTTTCTTTCCAACGGCAAAGTAGGGGTTGGTACCGATGACGGCACTGCCGCCGCAGTAATGGCCCTGATCACGTGTATCCTCCATAATAGGTCTCTGCCGTCAGTGTGTGTTTGGTGGTGCCATCCACGGAGTTGATGGTCACGCTGGACAGGTTTGTATTCTCCTTCCAGCCGCGCAGCCAGATGGCGGGGGTGTAGCGGCCCTCCAGCTTGTTCTCCTTACCCTGGAAATAAATCTTGGGATGGGCCGCCGCCTTACCGTTATAAACACCAATGGTGATGGGGGCCCTGTTGGTCCAATACTTATCCTTGGTGGGATCGGACTCGTAGTCGGCCTGCTTGTTGGTCTCGAAGGTGTTGTTATAACGCTGAGAGGTGATTTGGGCGTTATCCAGCAGGATGATCGGCTCGCCCGCCTCCACGATCACCGCATACTGGTTGGTGGTGCCGGTCAGGCGGTAGCCGCTGGTGTTCAGCGACTCATTCTTCTCGCCGCTGCCATCGGTATAAACGACCTTGCCTTCCTTATTGAACACGATGTCGCTCTTTAATGCAGAGAGATCGATCTGCGTCATCGATCCTACATTCAGGGCGGGGTTTGTGGGATTCCCTGCCTGGCCGGGGTTGAACAGCTCATGACCCGCCATGTTCTCCTTGGTGAGCGCCTCCCGGATCTTTTGCTCTCGCGCCGAGATCGCTGTTTCAATCTCGCCCGTCAGGGCATCAGGTTCTACCCTCCCTGCATTACCC
>JAHHSD010000078.1 GCA_020025425.1 Oscillospiraceae bacterium | reverse complement strand
CTCCCCGGCCCCCAGCAGCTCCCTGTTTTCCTCCAGACCCCGGGCCAGCCGGTCCAGGTCGGCCGGGCTGTCGCCGCAGGTGAGGATAAAGACCACATGGCCCGCGTCGGCCATCTCGGCAAAGATGCCCAGCTCCTCCAGCCGCTGGGCCAGGGCGAAGCCGTCCCGGCTGCGCACCGTGAACCGGCAGGGGTCCAGGGACAGGTTTTCCCCGATGCCAGGGAACCGGGCCCGCAGCTTTTCGGTCTCCCGGGCCACCTGGCGGTACCGCTCCCCCGCCGCCCCGGCCAGCTCCTCCCGGGCCAGATCCATGGAGGCGAGAATGGGATAGGAGGGGCTGGAGCTGCCATACAGAGTTGCCCGCCGCCGCACCAGCTCCGGGTCGAAGCCCCGGGTGAGGAGGAGGGCCGACTGGCCCAGGGCGGGCAGGGTCTTGTGGGCGCTCACCGCCACCGCGTCCGCCCCCCGGAAGGGGTCGATCCCCAAAAAGGGCAGGTGTCCGCCGTGGGCCCCGTCCACCATCAGCTTTCCACCGTGGGCGTGGACAATGTGGGAAATTTCCTCAATATCCGACAACACTCCGTAGTAAGTCGGAGAGGTAATACAAACAGTTTTGATATTTGGGTGGGTTTCCAGGGCCTTTTCCACCTGGCTGGGGACTACGGGGCCGCAGATCCCCTCCCCTGCCAGCCAGGGCCGCTTCAGATAGACGGGCGTTAAGTCCAGCAGGGCCATGGCGTGGAACACCGACCGGTGGCAGCTGCGGTCCACCAAAATCTCCTCCCCCGGCCGGGCGCACAGGGTCAGCCCCGTGTGCACCCCCATGGTGGAGCCGCCGGTGAGCATCTGGCAGAAGTCCACCCCAAAGACCTCCGCCCACAGCTGCTGGGCCAGGTCGAAGGGCTCCCCCGCCTCGTAGAGGTTTCCGGTGGGGGTGATCTCGGTCAGGTCGATGGCGGCCAGGGGGGCCAGCTCGGGGGCGGACAGGGCCTTGCCCTTGTGGCCGGGCATGTGCATGCGCAGGGGGTTTCCCGCCGCGTAGTCCCGCAGGGCGTCATACAGGGGTGTGGACATATGCCACCTCTCTTTCTTATGAAAAAAGGCGGGAGGACATCCTCCCGCCTTCTGGATTCAGATTTACTTCTTGTCCGGGTCGTAGACAACCACGGTGCGGCGGTTGGGCTCGGTACCGGTGGAGTAGGTGGACACGCCGGGATACTCCTGAAGGGCGGTGTGGATCACATGGCGCTCGTAGGCGTTCATGGGCTCCAGCGTCACATTCTTGCGGTACTTGATCACCCGGCCGGCCACCTTCACCGCCAGGCGCTGGAGGGACTCCTCCCGCTTGGCCCGGTAGTTCTCGGCGTCCAGGTGGATGCGCACCCGCTTGGACTGGCCCCGGTTGACGGAGTAGTTGGTCAGCTGCTGGATGGCGTCCAGGGTCTCGCCCCGGCGGCCGATGATAGCGCCCAGGCCCTGGCCCTGGAGGACCACCTTGTAGTGTCCCTCGGGGGTGAGGGTGATGACGGGCTGAGCCTCCACGTCCAGATGCTCCATCAGGCCGGTGAGGAAGGTGCGGATCTGCTCGGCCTTGTCGTCCTCGGCCTGGACAGCGGGCTCCTCCTGGGCGATGAGCACCTCATCGCCGGGCTTGACCTGATTCTGCTCCTGAGAAACGGCGGGCTCCTCCTGGGGGGCGGACTGGGCCGCGGGGGCCTCCTCCCGGACCTGGGGCTCAGGCTGGGACACGGGCCGGACCTGCTCCTCCTCGTCGGGGGCCTCGTAGCTCACCCGGACCTTGGCGGGGTTGCCGCCAAAGCCCAGAAATCCGGACTTGGCGCGCTCGATCACCTGGATGGAAACGTCGTCCCGCTCCAGCCCCAGCTGAAACAGGGCGGCGGAGATAGCGTCCTCTTCGGAACGTCCAGTGGTTTCGATCCACTTGGTCATGTTACTTCTCCTCCTTGTCGCCCTTCTTGGACTTCTTGGACTTCTTTCCCGCTTCGGCGGCGGCCAGCTCCTTGCGGATGGCCTCGTTGGGGTCCGCATAGGCCTGCACCTGGCCGAACCGGGCGGGGTCATAGGAACGGCCGCGGGCATAGGTGCGCATGCCGATCTTGCTGTCGTCCTTATTGATGCCGGGCTCGGCGGGCTCGTCCTTCTTCACGGCCTTCTTGCCCTTCTTGGCCTCCTCGGCGCGGCGGGCGCGCTCCAGGCGGGCCTCCTCCTTGCGCTTCTTCTCGTCCTCTTTCTCCTGGCGGGCCCGCTCCTCAGAGGCCTGACGGGCGGCCTCGTAGTCCTTCTTCAGCATCTTGCCGGCCACGATCTCCTGGACCATGGACAGCAGGTTGTTGGCCACCCAGTACACGCACATGCCCACGGGCATGACGAAGCCGATCCACAGGGACATGAGGGGCATCATCCAGGTCATGACCTTGTTGGTGGTCTCCATCTGGCCGCTCTGGGCCTGATTGTTGTTCATCTGGTTGGTCTTCATGGAGATCTTGGACATCATCAGACCGGAACCGGCGGAAATCAGGATCAGCAGGAAGGCGCCGATGACGGGCGGGGTGAAATTCTCCCAGATCTTCCAGGTGGGCAGCATGGCCAGGTCCAGACCCAGGAAGTTGAAGTTGATGGCAAAGACCTTGGTTCCCTCGCCCAGGGCGGCCTGGACGGCGGGCAGGGTCTGGTCGGTGATGAGAGAAGCCAGATACATCTGGTTGTAGCCGGCGTTCTGGAAGGTGTCAGCGGCCTGCTTGATCCAGCCGTTGGCCACAGCGGCGGTGCTCCAGTCCACAGTGGAGGCCACGGTGGAGATCTGGTCGGGGGTCAGCCCCATCAGGTAGTGCAGGGGCTCGCGGATGATGTTGAACAGGGGCAGCAGGATCAGGATGGGCAGGAAGGACCACAGGCATCCGCTCATGGGATTGACCCGCTCCCGCTCATAGAGCTTCTGGACCTCCAGGTTATAGCGCTCTCTGTCCTTGCCGTACTGCTTTTGCAGCTGCTGCATCTTGCCGGACAGCAGGTTCATCTGGATCATGCCCTTCTTGCCCTTGATGGTCAGAGGGAACAGGATCAGCTTGATGACCAGGGCAAAGCAGATCAGCGCCACGCCGTAGCTGCCCGAAATATCATAGAAGAAGTTGAGCAGCCAGGTAAAGGGCAGCATGATGTAATAGAAAATACCCACGGTTGTTTAGCCTCCGTAATTTTGTATTCTTTGATGAGCCGACCTTCTCCCTCAGGGCACCGGGTCGTACTGGATAGACTTCTGCCGGTGGAAGGGGTTGCAGCGCAGGAGCCTGCGCAGGGCCAGCCATCCCCCCTTCACCGCGCCGTACTTCTCCACCGCCTCCAGCGCGTACTGGGAGCAGGTGGGGATAAAGCGGCAGCAGGGGGGGCGCATGGGGGAAATAGCGCGTTGATAAAACCGGATCAGCCGGATCAGCAGCCGCTTCATTGGGGCCCCTCGGTCCGGACCATCAGGTCCAGCTTGCGGAGCAGCTTGAGAAAGCTGCGCTCCAGCTCGGAATAGTGGGAAAAGACGGCCTTGGTCCGGGCCACCACCACGATGTCGTAGCCTGGCAGGATCTGAGCCTCGTTTGTGCGGTAGAGGGCCCGGATCCGGCGGCGGACCCGGTTGCGCTTCACCGCGTTTCCCAGCTTGACGCCGGTGGTGATGCCCAAGCGGCTCACCGGACGGCGGTTTTTCCGACAGTAAATGGCAAAATAAGGGGACACGGCACTCTTGCCCTTGTTGTACAGGCGGCGAAATTCGTGATTCTGCTTCAGTGCTATGGTGTGATCCATGCGTTTCTCCTCCTGTGTCTCAGGGTGCGGGGCGGTCCGGAAATCTTTTCCGGAATGCACCGCAGGGGCGGGGGAAAAATTCCCACGCCCCTTCGTCAAGATATGATCGTGTCCTCTTGTCGTATCTCATTTACTTGATCCTCTGGGCTGCTCACGCAGCCGGAGTCTGATCAGTGAGTCAGACGGGCGCGAGCCTTGGCGCGGCGGCGAGCCAGCACCTTGCGGCCATTCCGAGTAGCCATACGCTTACGGAAGCCATGCTCCTTGGAGCGCTGACGCTTCTTGGGCTGATAGGTACGAACCATGGGGGACACCTCCTCAATCAAGTTAAAACCGGCTTTCCCGGTTCAACAACAGCCGGAGTCCGGCTGCGGTTTTCAAGAATCACCGTTTTCCGGGGGCAGGCAGATACAGAACCTCCACCCTGAAACAGTGCCACTTATTATAGACTATGAAATTCGGATATGTCAACCTTATTTTACGGAAAAATCCTCTCTTTTTTTGATTTTCTCTGGAATCACTACATGTTGTGGCCGCTTTTGTCTGCAAACACCACGCTCTTTTCCCCCTCCGCCCCGGCGGAC
>JAHHSD010000077.1 GCA_020025425.1 Oscillospiraceae bacterium | reverse complement strand
TCCCCACTCCCGACCGTAAGGCCGACCTGCCCTTCCTGATGCCCGTCGAGGACGTGTTCACCATTTCCGGCCGCGGCACCGTCGCTACCGGCCGTGTTGAGCGTGGCCAGCTGAAGGCCGGCGAGGAAGTCGAGATCGTTGGTCTGACCGACGAGAAGAAGAAGACCGTCGTCACCTCCATGGAGATGTTCCGCAAGGTTCTGGACTTCGTCGAGGCCGGTGATAACGTCGGCTGCCTGCTGCGTGGCGTCGCTAAGACCGACATCGAGCGCGGCCAGGTTCTGTGCAAGCCCGGCTCCATTCACCCCCACACCAAGTTCAAGGGCCAGGTTTATGTCCTGTCCAAGGACGAGGGCGGCCGTCACACCCCCTTCTTCAACAACTATCGTCCTCAGTTCTACTTCCGTACCACCGACGTGACCGGCGTCATCTCCCTGCCCGAGGGCACCGAGATGTGCATGCCCGGCGACAACGTGGACATGAACGTTGAGCTGATCACCCCCATCGCCATCGAGAAGGGCCTGCGTTTCGCTATCCGTGAGGGTGGCCGTACCGTGGGTTCCGGCGTTGTCATCGAGATCAACGAGTAATTTTTACTCTCCCTGATTTCCAAAGAGCGGACCGCATCAGCGGTCCGCTCTTTTTCAATTTTGAAAAAAATAAAACAGGGGTTGACAAGTGGGGCTGGAGTGCATATAATAGCTACAACAACTACAAAGCATGAAACCTTTGAGAAAGAGGAGTAGCCGGTCGGCGAACCTTCAGAGAGCCCTGGATGGTGGGATCAGGGCGGGGAGCGGCAGTGTGAATGGACTTTCGAGGGCGGCTTGAACGGGAAACCAAGTAGATGCCGACGGGGACCCACCCGTTATCCATCGGGCACGCGTGATGGCGCGTGAAGCGAGCGGACGTCACAGACGTCAATTTGGGTGGTATCGCAGGAGTACAGCTCTTGTCCCATAGTGGGATAAGGGGCTGTTTTTTTATACTCTGAAACAAGGCCGACTGGCACCGGCCCCTCCATCCACCGCCCAACCATAAAACGCCGAAACGGCATAAAATGGAGGAAAAAACAATGAAAAACAACATGATGAAGAAGCTTTCCGCACTGGCTCTCTCCCTTTCCCTGGGACTGTCCCTGGCCGCCTGCGGCCCTAAGGAGGCCCAGAAGGCGCCCGGCAGCAGCGGCAATGCGGCGCAGTCCGGTCAGGACAGCTACAAGGTGGCCATTGTCAAGCAGATGGACCACGCCTCTCTGGACGAGATCGCCAAGGCCGTCTCCGGACGGCTGGATGAGATCGCCAAGGAGCAGAACGTCTCCATTGAGTATGAGATCTACTCCGGCCAGGGCGACCAGAACGTACTCCAGCAAATCGGCTCCCAGGCGGTGAGCGACCAGGTGGACGCCATCATCCCCATCGCCACCCTGGCGGCCCAGGTCATGGCCTCCAGCGCCCAGGAGAGCAAGACCCCCGTGGTGTACGCCTCCGTCTCCGATCCTGAGACCGCCGAGATCGTGGGGATCGACTACGTCACCGGTACCAGCGACGCCCTGGACACTGAGACCATCGTGGAGATGATGCTGGCCCAGCAGCCCGATCTGAAGAAGGTGGGTCTGCTGTACTCCCTGTCCGAGCCCAACTCCGCGACCCCCATCAAGCAGGTCAAGGAGCTGCTGGACCAGAAGGGCATCGCCTATGAGGAGGTCACCGCCAACACCAACGACGAGGTCATCGCCGCCGCCGGCACCCTCATCAGCGACAAGGTGGACGCCATCTTCACCCCCACCGATAACGTGATCATGTCCGCCGAGCTGGCCATTTACGAGGAGCTGATCCAGGCGGGCATCCCCCACTATACCGGGGCCGACTCCTTCGTCCGCAACGGCGCTTACGCCACCTGCGGCGTGGACTACACCAAGCTGGGCCGCGACACCGCCGACCTGGCCTACCAGGCTATCACCAAGGGCATGGACACCATGGAGGACTATTATCCCGTGGAAGGCGGCATCATCACGGTGAACACCGAGACTTCCCAGGGCCTGGGCCTGGATTACAGCGTCTTTGAAAAGCTGGGCCAGGTGGTCGAGGTTAAGACCACCGAGGACTGAGGAATTTCTGCCCAATGAAGGGGAAAAGGAGAGAGTAGAATGCTGAACATCATCGAGACGGCGCTGGAGCTGGGCATGCTGTACGCCCTGATCCCCATGGCCCTCTTCCTCAGCTTCCGGGTGCTGGATATTGCGGACCTGACCACAGACGGGTCCTTCGTCCTGGGGGCGGCGGTGTCTGTCACCCTGGCCGGTGCGGGCCACCCCATCCTGGCCATCCCGGCCGCCATCCTGGCGGGGGGCTGCGCCGGCTTCATCACCGCATTCCTGCAGACCAAGCTGTCGGTGCCCTCCATCCTGGCGGGCATCATCACCAACACCGGCCTGTACACCATCAACCTGATGGCCATGGGCTGGAAGTCCAACGCCAGCCTGCTGAAAAAGGACACCATCTTCTCCCTGGCCAGGGATGCCGGCCTGGGTGGCGGCTATAAGCTGATTCTGGGCACGGTGGTCACGGTGCTGGTGGGTGTCCTGCTGGTGCTTTTCCTGAAAACCAGACTGGGCCTGTCCATCCGGGCCACAGGGGACAACCCGGACATGGTCCGGGCCTCCTCCATCAATCCCACCTTCACCATCAGCGTGGGACTGGCTCTGGCCAACGCCATGACCGCCCTGTCCGGGGCCATGGTGGGCCAGGCCCAGAATGCCGCCGACATCAACGGCGGCACCGGCATCGTGGTGGTTGGCCTGGCCTGCCTGATCATCGGTGAGACGGTGGTGGGCCGCGGGGCCATCCCCCGGGAGGTGCTGGCCGTGATCGTGGGCAGCATCCTCTACCGCCTGCTGTACGCCGTGGTCCTCTACACCAAGGTGGTGCCTGTGGGCTGCCTGAAGCTGGTGACCGCCATCGTGGTGGCCCTGGCCATTGCGGCCCCAAGCCTGAAACCGGAGCTGGCCCTCCGGGCGCGCCGCAGAAGCGCCCGGGCAGAACAGGAGGTGCGCTGATATGCTGGATATCAAGGGAATTTCCAAAACCTTCAATCCGGGGACGGTGAACGAAAAGACTGCCCTCTCCGATCTCTCCCTCCACCTGGAGCCGGGGGATTTTGTTACCATCGTGGGCTCCAACGGGGCGGGGAAATCCACCCTGTTCAACGCCATTGCGGGGGCCTTCATCACAGACAGCGGCTCCATCCGGCTGGACGGAAAGGATATCACCTTCCTGCCTGAGCACCGGCGCAGCCGGGAGATGGGCCGCCTGTTCCAGGACCCCATGCGGGGGACCGCCCCCAACATGACCATCGAGGAGAATATGGCCCTGGCCTTTCTCCGGGCTGGACGGAGCCAGCGGGCCTATTTCAGCCGCATCAGCCAAAAGGACCGGAGCTTTTTCCGGGACCAGCTGAGTCAGCTGGGCATGGGACTGGAGGACCGGATGGATCAGAAGGTGGGACTGCTGTCCGGCGGACAGCGCCAGGCCCTGACCCTGCTCATGGCCACCCAGGTGCCGCCCAAGCTGCTGCTGCTGGACGAGCACACCGCCGCCCTGGACCCGGGCACGGCGGACAAGGTGCTCACCCTCACCCGGCAGATCGTGGCCGAGCACCACATTACCACCCTGATGATCACCCACAACATGCACGACGCCCTGGATCTGGGCAATCGGACCCTGATGATGAATGACGGCCGGATCGTGCTGGACGTCCAGGGGGAGGAGCGCAGGGGCCTGAGCGTCCAGGACCTGCTGGCCCGGTTCCGGGCGGGCGTGGGCAGAGAGCTGGACAACGACCGCATCCTGCTGGCCTGAAACCACAGATAGGAAAAACCGAGTCTGTGGGACCGAAAAGGGCTTCACAGGCTGAAAAAAGACCGTGTACCAAATTGGTACACGGTCTTTTTGTTTGTTTGAAGCAGCCTTACTGCTTGGCCTTGAAGCCGTCCTTCAGGCTGACGGAGCGGTTAAAGACCAGGTGGCCGGGCTTGGAGTCCTTGCTGTCGGCGCAGAAGTAGCCCAGACGCAGGAACTGGAAGTGGTCGGCGGGCTGGGCGGCGGCCAGAGAGGCCTCCAGCTTGCAGCCGGTCAGGACCTCCAGGGAGCCGGGATTCAGGCACTCCATGAAGTCCTTGTCGCCGCCGTCGGGGTCCTCATCGGAGAACAGGTTCTCGTAGAGACGGACCTCGGCGTCCACGGCGGTGGCGGCGTCCACCCAGTGGATGGTGGCGCCCTTGACCTTGCGGCCGTCGGCGGGGTTGCCGCCCTTGCTCTCAGGATCATAGGTGGCCAGGATCTCAGTGACGTTGCCGTTCTCGTCCTTGACGCAGCCGGTGCACTTGATGAGGTAGGCGCCCTTCAGGCGGCACTCGGGGCCCTCGGGATAGAGGCGCTTGTACTTGGGAATGGGGGTCTCCAGGAAGTCGTCGGCCTCCACATAGAGGGTGCGGGAGAAGGTGACGGGGCGGGTGCCGCTGTCAGGATCGTTGGGGTTGTTCTCCACCTCGAACTCCTCGGACTGGCCCTCGGGGTAGTTGGTCAGGGTCAGCTTGATGGGGCGCAGGACGGCCATGGCCCGCTGGGCGTGGTCGTTCAGGTCCTCACGCAGGCAGTGCTCCAGGAAGGCGTACTCCACGGTGCTGGGGGCCTTGGCCACGCCGATGCGTTCGCAGAAGTTGCGGATGGACAGGGGGGTGTAGCCCCGGCGGCGCAGGCCGCACAGGGTGGGCATGCGGGGGTCGTCC
>JAHHSD010000076.1 GCA_020025425.1 Oscillospiraceae bacterium | reverse complement strand
GTGACCTGGCCGACCTGAAGGTCAAGTCCTGCGACATCGAGGCCTGGTCCCCCCGCCAGAAGAAGTACTTCGAGGTCTGCTCCTGCTCCAACCTGGGCGACGCCCAGGCCCGCCGCCTGAAGATGCGCGTCAAGGGCGAGGGCAAGACCTACCTGCCCCACACCCTCAACAACACCGTGGTGGCTCCTCCCCGTATGCTGATCGCCTTCCTGGAGAACAACCTCCAGGCCGACGGCTCCGTGAAGATTCCCACTGTCATCCAGCCCTACATGGGCGGCAAGACTGTCCTTGTCCCCTGCAAGAAGTAAGGACAGCCTGATCTTCCAGAAACTGTATTTCAATCGGGTTCCGCCTATTTTCTCCTAATTTATGGGAATTTACAGCGCCGTGCCCATTGATCCCAGGGTCATTTTGACCCCTCAAAATCGCTCCAAACGGGTCAAACTCCGGAAACCCTTGTCCCCCAAGGGTTTCCGGACCCGTTCATTCACCGAAAAGGAGACCTCCCATGCCCGAAGAAAAAGATTCCCCAAAAACTGAGTCCGGCTACACCCCGGCCTCCCCGGTGAAGCGCACCATGGCCTGGATCGGCATTGTCTACATGATCATCGTGGTGGTCCTCACCACCTACATCTACGCCACCGGACAGGCCCTGCACAATCTGGCCCCTCTGCTGGCCGTCCCCGCCCTGGCGGGTCTGGGCGCCCTCTCCATCGTCAGCTGGCGCTCCTCCGGCAAGCCCGGCAAGTGGACCGCCATCCTGCTGGCCCTGCTGTGCTGGGCCGCCGCCCTGTACAGCCTGTTCCTGGGCGTGGTGGGTCTGCTGTCCAACTTCCCCGGCGCCCTGGACCGCTTTGCCGCCATGCTGCCCGGCACCCTGGCCATCATTGTGACAGGAGGTTAAGCCATGAAAGAGATCATCGCAAGCGGTCTGGCCCAGCTGGGGCTGGCGGACAAGGTCCCCGCCCCCTCCCCCGCCCTGCGGGAGGAGTGCGGCCGGCTGCGGCAGGACAAAAACCAGGTGATGAACCTGACCGCCATCAAGGAGCCCGACCAGGTGGCCCGGCTCCACATGCTGGACTGCGCCGCCCTGATGCAGTTTGCCGACTTCGGCGGGGCCAGGACCCTCATCGACGTGGGCACCGGCGCGGGCTTTCCCGGTCTGCCCCTGAAAATTCTCAACCCCTCCCTGGACGTGACCCTGCTGGACAGCCTGGGCAAGCGGGTGGACTGGCTCAATGAGACGGCCGCCCGGCTGGAGCTGGACGGCGTCCGGGCCATCCACGCCCGGGCCGAGGAGCAGGCCGTGGTCAAGGGCTTTCGGGACTCCTTCGATTTTGCCACCGCCCGTGCGGTGGCCGAGCTGCGCCTGCTGGCCGAGCTGTGCCTGCCCTTCGTCAAGGTTGGGGGGCATTTTTTGGCCATGAAGAGCGTGGAGTCCGACCAGGAGCTGGAGGACGCCGCCCACTGCATCAAGCTGCTGGGGGGCCGTCTGGTGGGCCAGCATGACTACCTGGTCCCCGGCACCGATGTGACCCACCGCCTGGTGGTCATCCAGAAGGTGGCCCCCACCCTGAAGGGCTACCCCCGCCGCTGGGCCAAGATCCAGAAAAACCCCCTGTGAGCCGGGGCCAATTTTCCAATTTGGGCCAATTTTTTGTCATTTATTTTTAATATTATTCACAAAACCCATTGACGGGACACAGATTTGTGATACACTTTATTTGGTTATGATAGGAGAGTATCCCATGGGAACCGCAATCGTTATCACCTCCGGAAAGGGAGGAACAGGCAAGACCTCCATCACCGGCGGGGTCTCCTCCGCGCTGGCCGCTCTGGGCCGCCGGGTCCTCTGCATCGACATGGACATCGGCCTGCGCAATCTGGACATCTCCCTGGGACTCAACGACCGGGCACTGATGGACTTCACTGACGTGGCCGAGGGCCGCTGCCCCCTCTCCCGCGCCGCGGTGCAGCATCCGCTGCTGCCTGAGCTGTACCTGCTCACCGCACCCATGTCCCTCTCCCCCACCCTGACCCGGCAGAAGGTGCGCTCCCTGATGGATACCGCCCGGGCCCACTTCGATTATATTATGATCGACTGCCCCGCCGGGCTGGGCGCCGGCTTCCAGCTGGCCACCTGCGCCGCCGACCGGGCCATCGTTGTGGCCACCAGCGACGCCTCCTCCCTGCGGGACGCACAGCGCACCGTGGAGGAGCTCAGCCGCATCCGGCAGGTCCATCTGGTGATGAACCGCATCCAGCCCAAGCTGCTGCGGAGAATGCGCACCACCATTGACGACGCCATGGATACGGCCGGTCTGCCCCTGCTGGGTGTGGTCCCCGAGGACCCTCAGGTCATCCTGTCCGCCAACAGGGGCGAGCCCCTGATCCTTGCGGGCCGACCCGGCGCAGCCATCGCCTGCGCCAACATCGCCCGCCGTCTGGACGGCCGCCGGGTACCCATCATGCGGATCCGCTGACGCCCCAATCACAAATTTAAGGAGGTCCCTGCCCACCATGAATATTGCACTGATGTGCCACGATCGAAAGAAAGAACTGATGGTCCAGTTCTGCACCGCGTACTGCGGAATCCTGTCCAAGCACAACATCTGTGCCACCAATACCACCGGGCGCATGGTGTCTGACGCCACCGGACTTCCCGTCAATCTGTTCCTCTCCCACGAGCACGGCGGAATCGAGCAGATCGGCCAGCGCATCTCCTACAACGAGATCGATATGGTTCTGTTTTTCAACTCCCCTCTGGACAATGAGCTGGATCAGGACGTGCTGTCCATCATGCGTCTGTGCGACCAGCACTCCGTCCCCTTCGCCAGCAACGTGGCCACCGCCGAGCTGCTGATCCACGGTCTGTCCCGCGGCGATCTGGATTGGCGTGAGGTGATGAACCCCAACCGGGTCCCCTTCGCCGTATAACCCTCTTTCTTGACTTTTGCTCCGATTTGGAGTAGCATAACAGCATTCACCGCCACGACGGCGCATGAGTAACCGCAATACCGCCCGACAGAGAGGGACCTCACGGTTGAGAGGGTCCCAGGGAGACGGCTGCGGCCAAAGACGGCGCTACCAGCGGCCCCGGAGACGGGGGCGGTCCCCTTCCCGCACCAGAAGGTCCAAGGGCCCCTTGCGGGCTGAAATTGGGTGGCACCACGAAAGCGTATGGCGCTCTCGTCCCAATCAGGGGACGAGAGCGTTTTTTTGTCCCTTCCCTCTCCGCAGACATATTAAAATTATCCATATCAGAAAGGAACCTGAACCATGAGCAATAAAGTTCAGCCCCGCACCCTGTCCGGCTTCATGGAGCTGCTCCCCGCCCGACAGGCCCAGTTCGACCGGATGGTGGCCACCCTCCGGGAGACTTACGCCCTCTACGGGTTCACCGGTCTGGATACCCCCCTCATCGAGTCCAGCGAGGTCCTGCTGGCCAAGGGCGGCGGCGAGACCGAAAAGCAGATCTACCGCTTTATGAAGGGCGACTCCGACCTGTCCCTCCGCTTTGACCTGACCGTGCCCCTGGCCAAGTATGTGGTCCTCAACTACGGCCAGCTCACCTTCCCCTTCCGCCGCTTCCAGATCGGCAAGGTCTACCGGGGCGAGCGTGCCCAGCGGGGCCGCTTCCGCGAGTTCTACCAGGCCGACATCGACGTGATCGGCGACGGCAAGCTGGACATCTCCAACGAGGCCGAGATCCCCTCCATCATCTACCGCGCCTTCACCGCTCTGGGCCTGAAGCGCTTCCAGATCCGGGTGAACAACCGCAAGATCCTCAACGGCTTCTACGCCATGCTGGGCCTGACCGAGAAGTCCGGCGACATCATGCGCACCGTGGACAAGCTGGACAAGATCGGCGCTGAGAAGGTCGCTTCCCTGCTGATGGAGCCTGAGATCGGTCTGACCCGGGAGCAGGCCGACGAGATTCTGAAATTCATCGCCATCACCGGCTCCAACAGCCAGGTCCTGGAGGCCCTGGAGGGCTACTGGGGCCGCAGCGAGGTCTTTGACACCGGCCTGGACGAGCTGAAAACCGTGGTGGGCTATCTGTCCGCCTTCGGCGTGCCCGAGACCCACTTCGCCGTGGACCTGACCATCGCCCGGGGCCTGGACTACTACACCGGCACCGTCTACGAGACCACCATGCTGGACCACCCCGAGATCGGCTCCATCTGCTCCGGCGGCCGCTACGACAACCTGGCCGAGTACTACACCGACCGCCAGCTCCCCGGCGTGGGCATCTCCATCGGCCTGACCCGGCTGTTCTTCGTGCTGGAGGATCAGGGCTATCTCAACGACAGCCTGAACACCGCCCCCGCCGACGCCCTGGTCCTGCCCATGACCGACGACCTCTCCCACGCTATCGCCCTGGCCACCACTCTGCGTGAGGCCGGCATCCGTACCCAGATCCACGCTGAACAGAAAAAGTTCAAGCAGAAGCTCTCCTATGCCGACAAGCTGGCCATCCCCTACGCCATTTTCCTGGGCGAGGACGAGATCAGCCAGGGGGTCTGTGCTGTGAAGGATCTGCGCTCCGGCGAGCAGGTCAAGCTGGCCCCCGCCGATGCCGCGGCCCACATCCGAGCCGGGCTGGAGCAGCTGAGCCAGGGGAAGCCGATTTTGGATCAAGGCGAGTAAAAAATACTCTGTTTGAGGGACCGCCTGCGGGCGGGACGGGGGCTGGGATAGTTTTGTTTCCGGGCGGTTTTATCTCGGTTTTCTAGCAGCTTAGGCGAGAGGTCCTCGCCCTCCCGGCGGGGTTGGGATAGCTTTGTTTCCGGGCGGTTTTATCTCGGTTTCCTGGCAGTCAGGGGAACAGGTCCTCGCCCTCCCGGTGGACCCGATTTTCACCGCCGAAAATCGGGGAAAAGGCGCCAGGGGTCCCGGACCCCTGGTACCCCATGAGAGGGCGGCGGTGCAGGGCTTGGACACAGCAAGCCCTC
>JAHHSD010000075.1 GCA_020025425.1 Oscillospiraceae bacterium | reverse complement strand
TTGTCAAGAACTTTTTTCAAGCTTTTTCAAACTTTTCAGTTCTCAGCAGCTGTGCCGAAATGGTTTGCGCTCACCTGCTGCCGGCCGCTCAGGACCCGTCTCGTGAGTGCTTGAATATATTAGCAAAGAATGCCCCCTTTGTCAACACTTTTTTCGCATTTTTTCATGCTGTTCCTCATCTTTTCTCCTGATAACAAGATATACCGCATCTCCCTTTATCAAGGCACAAGATATGCAGGCACATTCCCCTATTTGCGTATCCTCTATCTCTCTTTCCGGTGATTCTCTCTATAAGATAGTATGCTGCTTGCCAATACCGGCACGCCCACCCCTAAAATCAGTGTACCAATGGGCAATACACGGCCCACCGCAAAGCTCATGCCGTCCCCACCTCTATATAATAGAAGGCCCGCCAGGACGGCCCCAGGGATCAGCAGGCCGGCAGCCGACCCTCTGCGGCTCATCTGGGGCCACAGTCTATGGAGCAGACGGCTCAGCGCCCACAGGGTCCCGGCCAGCAGGGCCAGGTCCCCAAAGGTCCAGATGGCAGTCACCACACTCTCCAGCCGCTGGAAGCCCCCCTTCACGCCCACGCACTTGGCCAGCTGGAAGAAGGGCCGCACCATATCCCCGGAGAACCGGGGCCCAAAGACCCCCAGGATCACCAGCTGGGCCGCGCCCAGAGCCAAGAGCCACCAGCCGCTCCTGCGCCGCCACAGCCAGCCGGCCTTCTCCCGCTCCTGGATGTCCAGGAGGAACAGGGCGGGCAGAGCAAAGCCCAGCATCCGCACCACCGGTCCCAGGACGCCCCTCCAGCTGTCCTCCACGGGGACAAACAGATTCACCATCCGCAGCCGGGTGAGGGACAGGAGCAGCACGATCCCCGCCGTCCAGCTCAGGGCCCCGGCCAGCAGCTGGGCAGCCCGGCCCAGGGCGGCCAGCTGCCCCAACGCCATCCAGAGGGACAGTCCCCCAAGCACCGTCAGAAAAAAGAGGACCCCGCCGTCCCGCTCCCCGGCGTCCATCAGTCTCTGCACACAGGCCGTCAGGTGGAGGGTCAGCAGAAGCTCTCCCCATCCTATATATATAAGGAGACACATCCGCCCCGCACCGGTGCCAAAGGCGCCGCACAGACCGGCCGCCAGGCCGCCCTCACCCAGCAGGGGGCGGTACAGCCGACCCAGCAGCACCAGGGCCGCCCACACCAGCAGGAGGACGATCACCGCCGCCCCGCCGGCGGATCTGCCGGGGAACAGCTCGGGGGCCACCCCCAGCATCCCGGCCCACACCAGCGCCAGCCACTGGCGCATGGATACACGATCATCTTCTCCCATGTTCAACCTCCTCTCCATGGCTGCCGCCCAGGACGGCATGACAGCTCCCCCGGAGCTCCAGCTCCGGGAAATCCTCCGCCCAGCCGTCCAGGATCTGACGGCTCCGCAGGGGACAGGCCAAAGCGGCCCGCCGACCCAGCCCCAGGCAGTCGGCCCCGTAATCCTGGAGGAGGGCCACCGTGTCCAGCACCTTTCTCAGCTCCTCCCGCTCCACCTGGGCGCACAAGACCTCTGGGTCTTGGACGATCCCCTGCTCCACTGACACGGTCAGCTCCAGACTCAGCTTCAATTCCCGCACTTTACCGTCCTCCAGCACCGGGCGGCAGCCCAGCCGGGACCGCTCCACCCGGACCACCGCGTCCCCCACCTCCAGCAGCTCCCGGCCGGGCCGGCCCTGGGCCAGCTCCAGCCCCCGCGCCGACTCATCGGTGAGCCAGAGGACCAGGGCCCCGTCCTTCAGCACGCCGTAGCCCCGCTCCGTCAGCGGACTGGGCTGACGCCCCTCCTCCACGGCCAGAGCGGGCAGGTAAGCGCTGCCGTCCTCCAGCAGGGCGGTGATGGTCTCGCCTACGGTGCAGACCAGCCGCCCCAGCTCCCCGTTGGCCTGGATGGCGGACAGCCGCCGGTCCACCCCCTGGTCCTTAGCCGCCTCCATGGCGTCCTGAGCCTCGCCGCCCTGGACCAGCCAGAGCTGGGTCCCCAGACCCAGCTCCTCGCTGCGGCAGACGTACTCCAGCACCTCCCACACTCCATCACAGGCCAGCTCCTCCCCCAGAAGCAGCTGACCCACATGGCCGCAGAATACCTGGCTGTCGCTCATCCCCCGCATGGCCAGCACAGCCCCGCTGATGGATGGGCTCTGGGCGGAGAGCACCAGGGGCGGCTCCTGATCTCCCTGGACCCCCTTGGACCGCCAGCCCGAGGAGAGGGTGGCGGTCACCCGCCCCGCAGGTCCGTCCACCCCCAAAGTGCGCATGAGGGCGGTCTCCCCCATCTCCCGGCTCCTGGGCAGGGCGCAGCCGGTCAGCAGGGACAGACAGACCGCCAGGGCCAGCAGCTTCCACCTCATCTCTGATTCCTCCTGTTCCGCGTGTGCTTGGCTCCGTCCCGCCACTTCAGGGTCTTGAGGGGCGGGCGGATCAGATTGGGCCGGTGGCTCTCCACCCCCGCCCCCGCGGTAAAGGGGGCCAGGTAGGGCACGCCGAAGCTCTCCAGCCTGGCCAGATGGCAGATCAGCCCCCCGCAGCCCATAGCCAGGCCGAACACCCCGGCCAGGCTGGCCAGCACGGCCAGCAGCAGCCGCCACAGCCGCAGGGCCCCAGCCAGGTCCTGGGAGGGCTGGGTATAGCCCGCCACACCGGCGATGGCCACGGCGATGAGGACGGCGGGGGACACGATATGGGCCTGGACCGCCGCGTTGCCCACCACCAGACCACCCAGGATGGACACCGTGGCTCCGATGGGGGTGGGCAGCCGGAGCCCCGCCTCCTGGAGCACCTCGAAGGCCAGCAGCATGATAATGACCTCAAAGACCGTGGAGAAGGGCACCTCCTGCTTGGCCGCCGCGATGGACTCGGCCAGACGGACCGGGATGGCCTCCGGGTGAAAGGTGACCAGGGCGATATACAGCCCGGGCAGCAGCAGGGTCAGGGCCATGCAGGCGTACCGCACCAGACTCAGGGCCGAGGCCACCATCCAGTGGTAGGACCGGTCCTGTCCGGTCTTGAAGAACTCCGCCAAGGTCCCCGGGGCCAGCCAGCCCATGGGCAGACCGTCGCACAGGATGCCCACCCGGCCGTCCAGCAGCCCCCGGCAGAAGCGGTCGGGCCGCTGGGTGTAGGGCAGCAGGGGGAAGGGGCTGTGCCAGCCGTCGGTGAGATACTCCTCCAGGTCCCCGGCCGACTCGATGCCGTCGATGTCCATGGCCTCCAGCCGCTCCTGCACCCGCTTTACCATGGCCGGGTCGGCAATGCCGTCCAGCCACACCACATCCACATTGGTCAGGGACTGCCGCCCCACCATCTGCTCCCACACCTTCAGCTCCGGGGCGGCCAGCCGGCGGCGGACCAGGCTGGTATTGGTGCGCAGGGACTCCACAAAGGAATCCCTGGCCCCCTTCACCGCCGGCTCGTTGGTGGGCTCGCCCACCGAGCGCTTCTCCTCCGTGGCCACCGAGAAGGTGAGCACATCCCCCCGGCCGGGCAGAAAGAGGACACAGCTGCCCCGGATCACGTCATTGACCACCCCGTCCAGCTCCGTCCTCCTCTGAACCCCCAGATTGTAGAGGGCGCCCCTCTCCAGCAGGGCCCAGACCTCCTCCGGGTCCCGCTGTGCCAGCGTCCGGTCCTGGGCCAGGGGGCGGAGCACATAGTCGTTGAGCCGCTCCCCCCTGGCCATGCCGTCCACATAGCATAAAACAGCCCGCCGCTCCAGGTCGCCCCCCAGACAGACCTCCCGGCGGCGGAAGTCCGCACAGTCCGCAAAGATCCCCTCCAGGTTTTCCAGGGTCAGGGGCTGGGGAAACCGGGGGTCCTGACGGGGATGCGGCCCCTGTTCTCGCTGCTGCATACACCGACCTCCTCACCATTTTCTGCTAGTGTGCCGCCGCAGACCGTTTTTTATGCGTCCGGGGCATTTGGGGCATAAAAAAACCAGAGTGCCCGCTCTAAAGGCACTCTGGTTTTTTTCGTTGATAAAGAGGATAGAAAATGAAACGAATTGTCTCTTGCGAAGTTTATGATAAAGGCGAGTTGTTAAATTTGTGACCCTCAATTGTTACAAAAAGATTAAATCCTCTTTTTTGCCCCGGAATTTCCGGGATTTCAGTCCCCGCCGCGGGAAATTTCCCGGCCAACGGCCCAGCCAGCCGCGGAAAACCGGGGGTCCGCCGCCTTTTTTGCAAAAAATATGGAGCCGACGGGAAACCCATCAGCTCCTGGAATTGGAGGATAAAATGAAAAGCACTCTTGCCTTGCGAGTATCAGTATACCCATCCAATGTTAAATAAGTCATCGTCAGTTGTTACAAAAGCATTAAATTCCCCGCTCAGCGCAGGGCCTGGAAGAAGGAGCTCAGCTGCTCCTCGCACTCCCGGACCATGGGGCCCTGGTAGATCCGGGGGTGGTGGTTGAAGCGCTCCTCAAAGAGGTTGAGGACCGAGCAGCAGCACCCCGCCTTCTCGTCCCGGGCGGCGTAGCGCACCGTGTCGATCCGGGCGTTGACGATCCCCCCCGCGCACATGGGGCAGGGCTCCAGGGTCACATAGAGGGTGCAGCCGTGGAGCCGCCAGCTCCCCGTCCGAGCGCAGGCGTCCCGGATGGCCTCCAGCTCCGCGTGGGCGGTGGCGTCTCCCCGCTCCTCCCGCCGGTTGCGGCCCTCGCCGATGATCTCCCCGTCCCGGACGATGACACAGCCCACCGGCACGTCCCCGTGCCGGGCGGCCTGGTCGGCCAGCTCCATGGCCCGGCGCATATAGTCCTGGTGCTCCATCTCCGGACCTCCTCAGCTGTTGAAGCGGTTCATGGCCCGGTCGCAGCCCTCTTTGAGGATGCACTCCACGGCGTCAGCCGCCCGCTCCACCGCGGCGTCGATGGCCTTCTTGTCCTCGCCCTGGAACTTGCCCAGCACCCAGTCGGCCAGATCGTAGTCCTTGTGGGGCTTCTCCCCCACGCCCACCCGCAGCCGGGGGAACTGATCGGTGCCCAGGTGCTGGATGATGTTTTTCAGGCCGTTGTGGCCCCCTGCCGAGCCCTTGGTCCGGATACGCAGCCGCCCCACCGCCATGGCGGTGTCGTCGGAGACCACCAGCACGTGGTCGGCGGGCACCTTATAGAAGTCCACCGCCTGGCGCACCGCCTCACCGGACAGGTTCATATAGGTCACCGGCTTCATCACCAG
>JAHHSD010000074.1 GCA_020025425.1 Oscillospiraceae bacterium | reverse complement strand
AGGCCAACGGCCCCCGTCTGGCCCGGGTCATGTACAACCTGCTGGAGGCCCTGCGGGTGTCCGCTGTGCTGCTGACCCCCTTCATCCCCGAGTCCGCCGCCAAGATCCTGGATCAGATCGGCGCCGCCCAGGAGCTGCGCACCTGGGACAGCGTGGCCGCTTACGGTGCCCTCCCCCACAACGTCACCGTGGTCCGGGGCGAGAACCTGTTCCCCCGGGTGGACGTGGAGAAGGAGCTGGCCATCCTGGACCAGATCGCCGAGGAGTCCAAAAAGGCCGCCCTGCCCGCCCTGGAGCTGGAGCCCCAGCTCACCGAGAGCGTGGACTTTGACACCTTCTGCAAGTCCGATTTCCGGGCCGTCAAGGTCAAGGCCTGCGAGAACGTGAAGAAGAGTGAGAAGCTGCTGAAGTTCACCCTGGACGACGGCACCGGCGAGGACCGGCAGATCCTCTCCGGCATTGCCAAGTGGTATAAGCCCGAGGACCTGGTGGGCAAGACCCTGCTGGCCATCGTCAACCTGCCCCCCCGCAAGATGATGGGTCAGCAGTCCTGCGGCATGCTGATCTCCACCGTCCATACCGAGCACGGCGAGGAGGTCCTGAATCTGGTCATGCTGGACGACAAGATCCCCGCCGGCGCCAAGATGTGCTGAGCGCGCAATAAGAGACAAGGAACCGGTGTACCTGGAAAGGTACACCGGTTTTTTATCACTTCCGCCCCCTTGTGGGAATAGCATGATGACGGGGCCGCTGGGTCCCGATGCTGAGACAAGGGAGATGGGAAGATGAGTGACTATATTGGCCTGGACGCCGTCCAGCCGGGCTGGGGCGCACAGGTGTGCGGTCTGCGCTCCACCGGACGGATGCGGCGCAGGCTGCTGGATATCGGACTGGTGGAGGGAACCTGGGTGGAGTGCCTGGGCAGGAGCCCGGGGGGCGACCCCTCGGCCTATCGGATCCGGGGGGCGGTCTTTGCCATCCGGCGGGAGGACAGCGCGGACATTTTGGTCCGGAATGTCCGAAAGGGGGGAGCCGCATGGGCCTGACCAAGAGCTCCACAGGGCTGGGCGCGGCAGATCCCGGCCTGGTGATTCAGCGCAGGTGGGCGGGGGACCGGGTGTTTGCCCTGGCGGGCAATCCCAACGTGGGCAAGAGCACCGTCTTTAACGCCCTGACCGGCATGGACCAGCACACCGGAAACTGGCCGGGCAAGACGGTGGCCTGCGCCCAGGGCTGCTGCCTGACGCCGGCCGGGGTGTACATCATGGTGGACCTGCCCGGGACCTACTCCCTGATGGCCCACTCCACCGAGGAGGAGATCGCCCGGAATTTTATCTGCTTCGGCCATCCCGACGGGGTGGTGGTGGTCTGTGACGCCACCTGTCTGGAGCGCAACCTCAACCTGGTGCTCCAGACCATGGAGATGTCGCCCAACGTGGTGGTGTGCGTCAACCTGATGGATGAGGCCGAGCGGAAGCACATCAAGGTGGACCTGGAGCTGCTGTCCCAGCGGCTGGGCGTGCCGGTGGTGGGGACCACCGCCCGGGAGGGCGAGGGCCTGGGCAGGCTGAAGGCGGCCATGGAGCAGGTCTGCACCCGGGGGCAGCGGGAGCCGCTGACCATCCCCTATCCCCAGCCCATCGAGGACGCAATTTCCACATTGGAGCCCCTTTTGGTGGAAAAGTCAGGGGGAAAGCTGCCCAGCCGGTGGCTGGCCCTGCGGATGCTGGAGGGGGACCGCTCCCTGAACGGAGAGCTGGCCGGCTGCCTGGGACCGGAATTTCTCACCGACCCGGAGGTGCTGGCGGCGGTGGAGGAGGCCCGAGCCGAGCTGGCCGGGCAGGGCATCGACCGCGGCCGGTTCCAGGACCTGGTGGTGGAGACCCTGGTGGGCCGGGCGGAGCGGGTCTGCCGGGGGGCGGTGGTCTGCCAGGACCGGCGGTACGCCGACCGGGACCGGAAGCTGGACCGCCTGCTCACAAGCCGGCGCACCGGGTACCCGGTGATGCTCCTGCTGCTGGCCTGCGTGTTCTGGCTGACCATCACCGGGGCCAACTACCCCTCCCAGCTGCTGGCCGACGGCCTCTTTTGGGTCCAGGACAGACTGACCCAGCTCTTTGTCTGGCTCCACGCCCCCGATTGGCTCCATGGAGCCCTGGTGCTGGGGGTCTACCGGGTGCTGGCCTGGGTGGTGTCGGTGATGCTGCCCCCCATGGCCATCTTTTTCCCCCTGTTTACCCTGCTGGAGGACGCGGGCTACCTGCCCCGTGTGGCCTATAACCTGGATAAACCCTTCCAGCGGTGCAGGGCCTGCGGCAAACAGGCCCTGTGCATGTGCATGGGCTTCGGCTGCAACGCCGCCGGGGTCATCGGCTGCCGGATCATCGACTCCCCCCGGGAGCGGCTGCTGGCCATCCTGACCAACAGCTTCGTCCCCTGCAACGGCCGGTTTCCCACCCTGATCGCTCTGATCGCCATGTTTTTTGTGGGGACGGCCGGGGGACTGGGGGCGTCCATCTGGTCGGCCCTGCTGCTCACCGGGATGATCCTGCTGGGGGTGGGGGCCACCTTTGCCGTGACCGGGATTTTGAGCCGGACGGTGCTGAAGGGGGTGCCCTCCTCCTTCACCCTGGAGATGCCCCCCTACCGGCGGCCCCAGATCGGCCGGGTGCTGGTGCGCTCCATTTTTGACCGGACTCTGTTCGTCCTGGGGCGGGCCGTGGTGGTGGCCGCCCCGGCGGGACTGGTGATCTGGGTGCTGGCCAATCTCAGCCCCGGCGGGATCAGCCTGCTCCAGCGCTGCGCTGATTTCCTCGACCCCCTGGCCGGGCTGATGGGGCTGGACGGGGTAATCCTGCTGGGCTTCATCCTGGGCCTGCCCGCCAATGAGATCGTCCTGCCCATCATCATTATGACCTATCTGGCCCAGGGGAGCATCCTGGAGCTGGACAGCATCCATCAGATGCGGGAGCTGTTCCTGGCCAACGGCTGGACCTGGGCCACGGCAGTGAGCACCATGCTCTTCTCCCTGTTCCACTGGCCCTGCGCCACCACCCTGCTCACCATCCGCAAGGAGACGGGGAGCTGGAAGTGGACGGCGCTGTCTGCGGCCCTGCCCACGGCGGCGGGTGTGGTGCTGTGCATGCTGTTTACCGGTGTGGTGCGGCTGTTTGGGATGTGACCCTCGATTGACAGGGAGAAGATAGGGCAGTATAATCGAAAAAAGGAAATATACGGAAGAAGATGATACTATGAGTCGAAAACGGGAACTGGACCACATGAATGCCATTGCCTGCCTGCTGGTGATTCTGATTCATGTGCTCTCCCTTGGGATTTCATCGGCGGAGCACGGCTCCTGGCAGGCTGCGGTCATCTATTTCCCTTGGCGGCTGTCCGCCTTTGTGGTGCCCATGTTCCTGTACACAGGAGGGGTCAAGCTGGCCGGCCAGTTTGGGCACAGACAGATCAGGTGGAGGGAATATGTCCGTTACCTGCGCCAAAGACTGAAAAAGATTTATCTGCCCTATGTGCTGTGGGTGATTTTGTACTATGCCGCCTTTTACTGCATCGGCTATGTGAGAGGAGAATGGAAGGAGTTCCTTTCCTGTCTGCTGGCGGGGAATCTCTCCTCTCCCTTCTACTACATTGTAATCGTGATGCAGTTTTACATCCTGATGCCCCTGTGGGTGTGGATGTTCCGCCGGGTCCCGGCCTGGCTGGGCCTATGTGCGGCGCTGTTGGTCACGATGTGTATGCATCAATTCCCCCAGCTGCTGGAGCGGCTTGAGATTGGGTTCCCCTATACAGACCGGCTGTTTGCCACCTATCTGATTTTTTGGGTGCTGGGCCTGTATGTGGGTCAGACGTATGATCGGATGGCGGAAAGCCTGAGGCAGAAGGGGGGCTTGCCCCTTGGAGCGGCCCTTCTGATCCTGTGTGCCGGCTTAAGCTATCTGGGGTATGCCAGAGGAATTTGGATTTTTGATCTGAACGACGTCAAGCTGGCCGGGGACCTGATGTCCATTCTGATGCTCCATGCTCTGTGCCTGCGGGGACAGGAGCGCCTGGGCTGGCCTGGACACGCCCTGGACAGGATCTATGTGAGTTCTTTTTTCGTATATCTGTCTCACTGCCTGTTTTTGACACTGATCACGGGCTGTTTGCAGAGGCATGGGGTGACCGGACTGTTTCCCCTGCTGGCGGCTCGGGCTGTGGTCTGCTATACCGTCCCCTTTGTGCTGTATTGGCTGTACCACAAGATAGGAACCGCCTGGAAGCCGCTTCGGGGTCTATTGGGATAAAAAGGTGCGCTGTTCCTCAGAACAGCGCACCTTTTTTATGGTCTTACTGGAACGTCAGGGTCTCCAGCAGCTGATAGAAGGCCTCGTTGGATTGGCGCATGATCCGCCCCTGGTCGGGCCGGTCGGGATCGACGATAAAATATTCATCATTCTGCTTCATCACCAGGCAGGATACCATCTCCGGGTGGTATTCCAGGCCCTCGCGGACCTGGTACTGGACGTTGACGGTGAAGCCGTCCTTGAAGTCGTAGCCCCTGTAAACAGGGTGGTCCGCATTGAGGTAGGGGGCGTTGTCCAGCTCCGCCAGGATGGCCTGTTTTTCCCAGTCAGAGTCCAGGGTGACCACGCCCACATTGCGGTTGTCCTCCAGTTTGATGACCTGGATCCACTCAGGGACCACCAGGGCCTCCTCGGCGTCCGGAGTGGGCAGGCCATCAGTCTCGGAAGTATCGTCGGGGATGACGGTGGGGTTGAAGTCCACCTGGGTGGTTTTGCAGGGGATCTTTTTCCCATCTAAGGTCACCCAGATATTGAGGCGGTTACTGTCAGTCTGGATGCAGACCAGACTGTCGGGTTTGTCCGGTGTGTGCTTCATGTGGACTGTGACCTTGGTGCCGAAGGGGCCGTCGGAGCGGTCGATCCCAGCCTGAACGTCCAGCTGAGCGCCGGGGACATGGACCAGGGCAAAGCTGGTTTCCACGCCGTAATCCTCATAGGTGTAGAGCAGGGCGGAGGCTTGGCCGGGCTGGGACTCCTGGTCCAGCCAGCTGCGGATCCTGTCCTTTTTCTCCTGGGACTGCTCAGGGTCTGTAAAAAACTGCTCTGTGCTTGTGGCAACAGTACCCATAACACCGCCGCTGCCGGAAAAGACAAAGCTGCCGATCAGGACCAGGAAGATGAGCAGCACAGGGATCAGGATGACCAGGACAAAGAGCTTCTGCACCACCAGGTCCTCCTTGGGGGGGACGGGGGGACGCAGCAGGGACACCGCCGCCGGCTGACGGAATAGCCGGTT
>JAHHSD010000073.1 GCA_020025425.1 Oscillospiraceae bacterium | reverse complement strand
GGCGGCCCAGGGTGCCCTCGGCCTGATAGCCCACAAAGACCACGGCGCACTCCGGGCGCCACAGGTTGTGCTTCAGGTGGTGGCGGATGCGGCCGGCGTCACACATGCCGGCGGCGGAGATGATGATTTTCGGGGAGGGGTCCATGTTCAGGGCCTTGGACTCCTCGGTGCTCTGGGTCAGGGTCAGGCCGGGGAAGGTGAACAGGTTGTCCCCGCTCTGGAGCACGGCGATGGCCTCCTCGTCCAGATAGCCGCGCAGATCGCCGGCGTAGATCTTGGTGGCCTCGGCGGCCAGGGGGCTGTCCACGCAGACGGTGAAGTTGGGGGCGGTCTTTACCAGGTGCCTGTCCTTGATTTCCCGCAGGAAGTAGAGCAGCTCCTGGGTACGGCCCACGGCGAAGGAGGGGATGATAATGTTGCCGCCCTTGGAGAACACGTCGTCGATGAGCTCGGCCAGGGCCTCGGTGTAGCTCTCGGGGACCTCGTGGTCCCGGTCGCCGTAGGTGGATTCCATAACCACATAGTCGGCCTGGTCCACGAACTGGGGGTCCCGGATGATGGGCTGGTCGGTGTTGCCCAGGTCGCCGGAAAAGACGATCTTCTTGCTCACATCGCCCTCGGTGAGCCACAGCTCCACAGTGGCGGAGCCCAGCAGATGGCCGGCGTCGTTGAAGCGGACCTTCACGCCCTCGCACAGATCAAAGGTCTGGCCGTACTCCACGGAGTTGATCAGCTCAATGGCTGCCTCCGCGTCGGCCACGGTGTACAGAGGTTCTACTGCCTCCAGACCGGCCCGGCGGCCCTTCTGGTTCTGCCACTGGGCGTCGCTCTCCTGGATGTGGGCGGAGTCGCGCAGCATGATGGACAGGAGCTGAGAGGTGAGCCGGGTGGTGAAGATCTGGCCGTTGAAGCCCTGCTTGACCAGCAGGGGAAGGCGTCCGGAGTGGTCGATATGGGCGTGGGTAATCAGAACATAGTCGATATAGCCGGGGGAGAAATCCAGCATGTTGTTGTCATGCTCGTCTCGTCCCTGCTGCAGGCCGCAGTCGATCAGGATTTTTTTCCCGTTGACCTCCAGACAATGGCAGCTGCCGGTGACTGCATGGGCTGCACCAAAAAATGATAGCTTCATAAGCGAACCTCCTTTGATAGAAATGCTGAGATTTCACTTATATTTTACACCATCCTTGTGTAAAATTCCAGAACAAACTATGAAAGTTGTAAAAAAGAATTGGAGTATTAAAAGATGGGACCGCATCTGCGGTCCCATCAAGCTCAATCAGATTTCTCAGGGAGGTCCAGTTTTTCCACCAGGGCCCACTCCACCCGGCGGTCGCACAGCTCCTCCACCCGGATGCGCAGCCCCATGGTCTCCACCACCGGACGGCTGCCGTCCTCGGGGATCACGGACATCTGCGCAAACACCAGGCCGCCCAGGGTGTCACAGTCCAGCTCATCCTCGTCCAGAGGCAGGTCCAGGTGCATGGCCTCGGACAGCTCCTCCAGATCGGCGCTGCCGGATACCCGCCACAGGTTGGGCTCCAGCTGGATGATCTCCTGCTCGGCCTGGGGATCGAACTCGTCATAAATATTGCCCACGATCTCCTCCAGCAGGTCCTCCAGGGTGACCAGGCCGCTGGTGCCGCCGTACTCGTCCACCACCAGAGCCATGTGGGTCTTGCGGTTCTGCATGTCCCGGAACAGGATGTCGGCCCGCACGGATTCGGGGACGAAATAGGCCGGCCGCAGCAGCTCCTTCAGGGGCTTGGGCTGGGGCAGACGGGAGTTGAGCAGGTATTCCCGGGTGGACAGGATGCCCACAATGTCGTCCACCGTGTCCTGGTAGACCGGGAAACGGGACAGGCCCGAGCTGCGGATGGCGTCCAGGATCTCCTCGTCGCTGTCCTCCAGGTCGATGGTGACCATGTCGGTGCGGTGGATCATCACGTCCTCTGCGGTGGAGTTGTTGAACTCAAAGACGTTCTCGATCAGCTCTTTCTCATTGGACTCGATGGCGCCGGATTCCTCACCCTCCTCCACCATGGCCATGATCTCGTCCTCGGAGACCTCCTCGCCCCGGTGGAGCAGACGCAGGATGGGCTCCCGCAGGAGCAAAACCACATTGATACAGAAACTGATTGCAAAAAGCAGTGGCCAAACTTGGTCTGGCGGCACAGAAATTCCCCCTTAGATCTTGGCCCGGAGCGGGCCGCGGAAAAATGTATTATATCTATCATAACACAGTTATTCCCGGGCTGCAAGGGGAGAAAACATGCACAGGGGGACCCGGGCGGCGGGGGCACTCTGTTCATACTGCTGTAATCGGGCGGCTTTCGGTCTGTTCGGTTTACAGAGTTTGTAAAATCGTGTTTGATCTGATTGTTTTTTTCCACAGCCCCTGATATAATCATGTGAATTCAGTTTCGTGTGACTTTTGATGAAAACAGAGGTGCGTGAGATGACCATGTGGAAAGAGACCTATCGTCTGGGTGTAGAGAAAATTGATGAGCAGCACAAGACCCTGTTTGAAATCGCAGGAAAGCTGGTGCAGGAGATCGAGGGGGAACAGAACCCCGAGATTTACAGACAGACCATCGCCTTTTTGAAGTACTATGTGGCGACCCATTTCCGGGATGAGGAGCAGTACGTTGCGTCCATCGGCTATGCAGAGGAAGCGGAGCACAAGAGACAGCACCGGGAGCTGACCAGACAGGTGGAGAAGTACGACGCGCAGCTGAAGGAGAGCAACTACGACCTCCATACCGCCAAAAAGCTGGCCGGCATGCTCAGCGCCTGGCTCATTTATCATGTGGTAAATGAGGACATGAAATATATCGGAAAGTGTCCCGCACCTGCAAAGCAGGAGGACTCCATCCTGGAATATTTTGCGGACAGCACCATTCAGGTTTTGGAATCCATGGCGGGCATGAACCCGGACGAGGTGAAAAAGCAGAACCTCCGGGAGGACACCGCTCAGGAGGCGGTCTATATCGAGATCGGCCTGGTGGGCAGTCTGAAGGGGAGCCTGGTATTCGGCTTCAGCAAACAGTTTGCAGACGGCCTGATGGAGACCATGATGGCATTCTCCCCGGAGGAGATCGACGAGCTGGTGTGCTCGGCCCTGGCGGAGGTGTCCAACATCTCAGCAGGCAACGGCACCATTGCCATCGCCCAGAGCGGGACCGCCTGCGATATCTGTCCCCCGAAAATTTTGGGTCCCCAGCTGGAAAATGCCCACGCCTACGAGAAGGTGCGGCTGAATACCGGGATCGGAGCCATGACGGTCTGCATCCATGTGGACTGAGCGGAACCGCTTCAAATCACGCTGAAAATAGGACGCCCCGCCGTAAGTCGGCGGGGCGTCCTGTTCCCCATCTGCCCCTGACCGCCCCGGAGAACCCCATGGAAAAGCCCCGCTTTTTTCCACATATCACATCGGGAATGTGCATAGGATGGAACAACAAGAGGCGGGGAGTGTTGTGTTTTGAAAGAAAATATGGAGGAGCGGGCCCAGCGTCTGGCTCTTTACATCATAGAGAACCGGACGACCGTCCGCGCCGCCGCACGCAGGTTTTCCATCAGTAAATCCACCGTACACAAGGACCTGACCGAGCGTCTGCCGGCCTTTGACCGGCCGCTCTACCTCCAGGTCAAGCGGGTCCTGGATGAGAACAAGGCCCAGCGGCATATCCGAGGGGGGATCGCCACCCGGCGGAAATATAAGGGCGTGTGAAGATCTGCCGGGGGCGCTTGCCGTCCCCGGCGGTTTATGATATGATTCCATTACCAATGCAAAAGACGAAGGAGAACGAGCTATGAGCTACGCTGATCAGGTATTCATTCAAAACTGCCGGGACATCCTGGCCCACGGCGTGTGGGACACCGACCGCCCCGTCCGTCCCCGCTGGGAGGACGGCACCCCGGCCCACACCATCAAGCTGTTCGGCGTGGTCAATCGCTACGACCTGCGCCGGGAGTTCCCTGTCATCACCATCCGGAAGCAGTTCCTGAAATCCGCAGTGGACGAGCTTCTGTGGATCTGGCAGAAGAAGTCCAACGACGTCAGCCAGCTGAGCACCCATATCTGGGACGCCTGGGCCGACGAGAAGGGCACCATCGGCAAGGCCTACGGCTATCAGCTGGGGGTAAAGCACCACTATCCCCAGGGGGATATGGACCAGGTGGACAAGGTGCTTTGGGACCTCAGGCACGACCCGGCCTCCCGCCGCATCCTGACCAACCTCTATAACCACCACGACCTGAGCGAGATGGCCCTCTACCCCTGCGCCTACTCCATGACCTTCAACGTCAGCGGGAACACCCTCAACGGCATTCTGAACCAGCGCTCCCAGGACATGCTCACGGCCAACGGCTGGAACGTGATGCAGTACGCGGTGCTGCTGCACATGTTTGCCCAGGTGTCCGGTCTGGAGGCGGGGGAGCTGGTCCACGTCATTGCCGATGCCCACATCTATGACCGCCACGTCCCCATGGTGGAGGAGATGATCCAGCGGACACCCTACGACGCCCCCGCCTTCGTGATGGACAAGTCCATCACCGATTTCTACGCCTTCACCCCGGACAGCTTCAAGCTGGAGGGCTACCGGGCCCACCCTGTGGGCGGCAAGATCCCCGTAGCGGTGTAAGGAGGGAATGAGATGGATCTGATCGTTGTTGTAGATGAAAACTGGGCCATCGGCAGAGGGGGCGACCAGCTGGTCTATATCCCCGCCGACCTGAAGCGCTTCAAGGAGCTGACCATGGGCCGGGCGGTCATCCTGGGCCGCAAGACCCTGGCCACCTTCCCCGGCGGACGTCCCCTGAAGGGACGGACCAATTTGATCCTGTCCGCCACACCGGGCTACCAGGTGGAGGGGGGAGAGGTGTTCCCCGATGTGGAAGCCCTGCTGGCCCGGGCGCCGGCGGACGCCTGCGTCATCGGCGGCGAGTCGGTGTACCGCCAGCTGCTGCCCCACTGTGACACCGCATATGTGACCCGGATCAAGGCGGCCTTCCCCGCCGACCGGTACTTCCCCAATCTGGACGAGGACCCGGAGTGGGAGCTGACTGAGGCCTCCCAGCTTCAGGAGCACGAGGACCTGCACTACGACTACGCCCTCTACCGCAGGGTGAAGTGAACAGCGGCGGCATCTTATAGAAAACAAATGGCAGACAGAGAAGCTTCTCTGTCTGCCATTTGTTTTTATGGTCTGTGGGACCTGCACAGCCTGGGGAAGGCTCAGTGTGCGACCAGGGCCTCGCCGGCCTGATAGATGTCTCCGGCGCCCACGGTGAGGATCAGGTCCCCGGGGCGGGCCAGCTGGCGCAGGCGGGCGGTGACGTCGGCCAGGGCGGGGCAGTACTCCGCGCCGGGGATCTCCCGGGCCAGGAGCTGGGAGGACATGCCCAGGGTGTCAGTCTCCCGGGCGGCAAAAATATCGGCCAGAATGACCTGATCGGCCTCCTTCAGCACCTTTACAAAATCGGGGAACAGCTCCTTGGTGCGGGAGTAGGTGTGGGGCTGGAAGGCGCAGATCACCCGCTGATAGCCCAGCCCCTGGACAGCGCTGAACAGGGCGTGGAGCTCCTGGGGGTGGTGGGCGTAGTCGTCATAGACCTTGGCGCCGTTGTACTCCCCCTTGTACTCAAAGCGGCGGCCGGCGCCCCGGAACTGGGACAGACCCTGGGCGATGGCATCGACGGGGACCTGGAGGACCAGGGCGGCGGCAGCGGCGGCCAGGGCGTTGCGCACATTGTGCAGGCCGGGGACGGACAGGGTCACCCGGGTGAGGCTTTTGCCCTGCCAGACCAGGTCAAAGCTGGGGAAGCCCTGGGACCAGGTCAGGTTGGCGGCGTGGGCGTCGCCCTCCTCCAGACCGAAGGTGATCATGGGCCGGCCCAGATCCCTGAGGGCGTCCATGGTGTTGGGGTCGTCCCGATCGGCCACCACAGCGCCGGTCTCGGGGACCAGCTGGGCAAAGCGGCGGAAGGAGTGCTTCACGTCCTCCAGGTCCTTGAAAAAGTCCAGGTGATCGGCGTCCACATTGAGGATCACCGCCACGGTGGGGAAGAAGGAGAGGAAGGAGTTGCAGTACTCGCAGGACTCCAGGATGATGGTGTCCCCCTTGCCC
>JAHHSD010000072.1 GCA_020025425.1 Oscillospiraceae bacterium | reverse complement strand
TTCGGTTTGGAAAGGAGGAGCAACAAAATGAGTGCGCTCTGACTTTTGTAAAAAAAGTCGGAGCAAACGATATGACGTTTGCTCCGACGTGGAGCGAGTGACGAGGCTCGAACTCGCTACCTCCACCTTGGCAAGGTGGCGCTCTACCAGATGAGCTACACTCGCAACAGCAGGATTTATTATAGCAGATATTTTGCAAGTGTCAAGTATAATTCCCCAAAAATACGAAAATTTATCGCTGCTGGGGGAGGGAGTCCCCAGTCTGGGCACCGCAGACGGGATAGAGCTCCCGGTTCCAGTGGTAGCCGGCCGCGGCGAGGGCCTGGTCAGAGAGGAAGGGAGAGCCATTTTCCATCAAGTCGGGATGAGAGAGGTCCAGATGCCGGCTGCCGTCCTGGGTGGAGACGATGGTCCAGAAATGGGGGACGCCGTCCAGTGTGCCCTCCACGATCTGGCAGGAGTAGTTCAGCCGCTGGCACAGCAGGGCCATGGACAGGGCCAGTCCCTCGCTGTTGGCGCTGCCCGTCACCAGGGCGTGGTACGGAGTGCTGCCGCCCTTGTCCGGGGCGTACCGCACAATGTTCTGAATGGTTTTGCGGATGGCCAGCAGTCCCTTGTCTCCCAGGCCGGGCTTGAGCTGAGAGACAAGCTGGCCGGCCTGGTGGTCCAGCTTGTGCTGGCGGGCCTTCAGATCGTCGTCACTCAGGGGATAGGTGAGCCGGAGCTCTACCACCCGCTGGCGTCCGCTGTCCGGATAGAAATGGACCTCAACGGAGGGGAACCCGAGGGCGGAGCCGGGGACGCCCCAGTAGGCCTGACGGATCAGGTGGCGGATATAGTCCTCGTCCTCGGTGAAGTAGCTCACCCGCATGGCGGTCTCGGTCTGGAACTGAGCCAGGATCCCCTTCAGATGATCGCGGATGGCGCTGGAGCCGGTCAGGGGGACTACCTTCTCCACCTGCTGGTGGGTGCGGCGGTAGGTCAGATTCACCTGAGCCTCATAGCAGGAGACGATGGGGGAGAGGTCATACTGAATGGAGTCCACCGCGTAGGCGCCCAGAGGATCCACCTGGGTGACCTCCCGGCAGGCGGCGGCCATGTCCCGTTCCACGTCGTAGGGGTAGTTGTAGAGCCGGATGGTGCCCTCCTCCTGCCCCTGGGTGATGAAATAGAGCAGGGCATTCACCAGATCCTGATAGCTCTCCGCCCGAATGGTCAGCTGGTCGCTCTCCACCACGGGGACGGCGGAGTGGACATTCACTGTGGTGTAATCCCGTTCCAGCAGGGAGGAACAGCCGGTGAGCGTAATGACGCCGGCCAGAAGCAGAGGGAAAATGGGGCGATAATTCACCGGAGCACCTCCTTTTGTGGAAAACTTCCGCATGATCTGCCGGATTCAGTAGCCCAGGGGCTCATTGACCAGGACAACTTCCACATCCTGTCCGGGGGCGGTGGGCTTTTCCCACAGCACCACCAGGGCACGACAGATCCGCTCGGGGCTGTGACAGTCGTAGCACTTGTCGGCCTTGGCGGCGCAGGGGGTCTTTTTGCCCAGACGCTGGGCGTTTTTGGGGGCGGCGATGTTGCGGGCGCGCCACACAGCGCCCTCGTAGTCGGGGGCCACCTTGTTGGAGCCGATCACAAAATAGACCTTCTTGTGGCCGTAGAGGGAGGCGGAGACCCGGTTGCAGGAGCCGTCAATGTTGATGATCTCCCCGGTCTCGGCCACGCCATTGGCCGAGGTGATATAGACATCGGCAGTGGCGGCCTGGGGGAGGGAGCCGTTCTCCCAGTGCCAGATGGCCTGGTTGTGACCGGCCAGCCGCTGATAGAGGTCCAGCTCCCGGACCGTCACGGAGCCGCCGAAGCCCACGGTGACGCCGTCGATCTGGCTGTCCAGGTAGTCGGCAGCCTGCCGGGCGGTCTGGAACTGGGAGACGGCAAAGCCGCGCTCCTCCAGATTTTTGCGTAAAACATCAAAATCTGCCATGGGAAAGAACCTCCTGTATGATTTTTAAATATCGTCGGGGTGGTAGGCGTGGAAGCCCTCACCCAGAACGTCGTGGGCGTCGCACACAATGAGGAAGGCGCCGGGGTCTACGTCCAGAACGGCCTTTTTCAGGTCCACGATCTGCCTCTGCTTAAAGGCGCACATCAGCACGTCCCGGGGCCGGCCGGTGTAGGAGCCGACGCCGGGGAGGATGGTGACGCCCCGGTCCAGCTGCTCACGGATGACGGGAATCATCCGGTCGGTCTGCTCGCTGATGATATAGGCCACCTTGGAGGTGTCCATGCCGTAGAGCACCTTGTCGATCACAGTGGTGGAGATCCACAGGGCGATCATGCCGTACAGGGCGCTGTACAGATTGTGGAACACCAGAGCTACCGCCACAATGACCACCAGATCCACCACCATCAGCAGCGTGCCCATGGGCAGCCAGGGGAAGCGCAGCTTCATCAGCCGGGCGATCAGGTCGGTGCCGCCGGTGGTGCCCTTCAGCCGGAACACCACGCCCAGCTGGGTGCCCACCGCAATGCCGCCGAAAATGGAGGCCAGCATGGGGTCCATGGGCTGGAAGGTGTGAACCGCGGCCACCAGATCCACGGCCAGGGAGGAGGTGACCATGGCCACCAGAGAGGAGATCAGGAGCTGCCGCCCCAGACACTTCCACCCCAGCAGAAAGAGGGGGACATTGAGGGCGATCACGGTGATGCCGATGGGGAGAACGGGGAACCAGTGGTTCAAAATCTGGGCGATACCGGTGATGCCCGCCAGACTGATCTGGTTTGGGACATAAAACCAGTCGAAGGCGATGCCGAAAAAGAGGGAGGAGAGGGTGAGAAGAAGATAGGTGCGGAGTGATTCCTTCGTCGTGGATGACATACATGAACTTCCTTTCCGTTCAAACTAGGAACCGGCTGCGGGGGATCAGAGCAGGGTCATCTGCTCCTCGCCTCGGTCAACCTCTCTCAGCAGGGCGCCGGCGACGGGCAGAGCCTTGGCCCGGTAGCGGGTGGGGTTGACAATGGTGGACTCGGCCAGCGGGATGGCCTTTTCCAGATGGTATTTGGGCTTGAGGGTCATCACGTTGACGCCCTGGGTGGTGCGGGTGGTCTTGGGAGCCAGGGCGGAGGTGTGGAACACCAGGCAGCGGTTCTCGGAGGAGATGAGGGCCAGCTCCAGGTCCTCCTGAATCAGCATGGCGGTCACCAGGGGGGACTTGTCCGAGTAGGCGCTGGTCAGGCGCTTGCGCCTGGTCTGGGTCTGGTAGGCGGACAGCTCCACCCGGGCCACCTTGCCGTTTTCAAAGAAGAACAGCAGGTTGCCGCTGTAATCTCCGGCGATGCAGGCCCACAGGGCCTTCTCCTCCGGGTCCATCCCCAGCTTGGAGGGCAGGTAGTCGCCCAGCAGGCTGGCCTTGGAGTCCTCAAACTCAGAGAGGAAGGTTTTATAGCACTGCTGCTTGTCGGTAAAGACCAGCAGCTCGTCCCGGTTGGAGGCCTCCCAGTAGAGGTAGGGGGCGTCCCCCTCCTTGTACTTCTGTTCGCTGGCCATGCGCAGGGACTGGGGGGTGATTTTTTTCAGATAGCCCTCCTGAGACAGGAACACGTGGACGGGGTAGTCGGGGGTCTCGTCCACCTCGTCCAGCACGTCGGCCATCTGGCTGTCGTAGATGATCTCGGTGCGGCGGGGGACGGCGTACTCCTTTTTCACACTCTGGAGCTCGGAGATGATGATTTTCTGGATGCGCTTGGGGGAGTTGACGATATCCTCCAGGTCGGCGATCTCCGCCTCCAGGGTGTCCACCTCCTGGGTGCGCCTGAGGATATACTCCTTGTTGATGTTGCGCAGGCGGATATCCGCCACATATTCGGCCTGGAGCTGGTCGATGCCGAAGCCGATCATCAGGTTGGGGACCACCTCGGCGTCCGCCTCGGTCTCCCGGATGATCTGGATGGCCTTGTCGATGTCCAGCAGGATGCGCCGCAGACCCAGCAGCAGGTGGAGCTTCTCCTTCTTCTTGTTCATGTTGAAGTAGGTCCGGCGGCGGACGGACTGCATCCGCCAGGAGGTCCACTCCTCCAAAATGGTCCGCACCCCCATGACCCGGGGCATGCCGGCGATGAGGATGTTGAAGTTGCAGCTGTGGTTGTCCAGCAGGGTGGTGTATTTGAACAGCTTGGCCATCACCTTGTCCGGGTCGCTGCCCCGCTTCAGGTCGATGGTCAGCTTCAGACCGCTCAGGTCGGTCTCGTCCCGCATGTCGGCGATCTCCTTCACCTTGCCCAGCTTGACCAGCTCCACCACCTTGTCGATGATGGCCTCGGAGGTGGTGGAATAGGGGATCTCGTAAATCTCGATCAGGTTCTCCTTTTTGAGATAGCGCCACTTGGCCCGGACCTTGAAGGAGCCCCGGCCGGTCTCGTAGATCTCCCGGATGGCGGCCTCATCGTAGAGCAGCTCGCCGCCGGTGGGCAGGTCGGGGGCCTTGAGGGTGGCGGTCAGATCGCAGTCCGGGTTTTTGAGGTAGGCGATGGTGGTGTCGCACACCTCCCCCAGGTTGAAGCCGCAGATATTGGAGGCCATGCCCACCGCGATGCCCATGTTGGCTGAGACCAGCACGTTGGGGAAGGTGGTGGGCAGCAGGGTGGGCTCCTTCATCTTGCCGTCGTAGTTGTCCACAAAGTCCACGGTGTCCTGGTCGATGTCCCGGAAGAGCTCGGAGCAGATGGGATCCAGCTTGGCCTCGGTGTATCGGCTGGCCGCCCAGGCCATATCCCGGGAGTAGACCTTGCCGAAGTTGCCCTTGGAGTCCACCAGGGGGTGGAGCAGGGCGCCGTAGCCCCGGGAGAGACGGACCATGGTGTCATAGATGGCCGCGTCGCCGTGGGGGTTGAGTTTCATGGTCTGGCCCACGATGTTGGCCGACTTGGTGCGGCCCCCCTTGAGAAGCCCCATCTGGTACATGGTGTACAGGAGCTTGCGGTGGGAGGGCTTGAAGCCGTCGATCTCCGGGATGGCCCGGGAGATGATGACGGACATGGCGTAGGGCATGTAGTTGATCTCCAGCGTCTCGGTGATGGGCTGCTCCAGCACCTCGGAGCGCAGACCCATGACGTTGGGGTTGTTGGCCCTTGCGTTGTGGTCGTCAGTTTTCTTTTTTCTAGGCATTGGAATCAAACCTCTTTCCGTCAGGAGATATCCGCCAGATCCAGGAATTTATAGCCGTTTTCCGCGATGTGGTCCTTGCGGCCCTGGAGATCGTCGCCCAGCAGCAGGTCGAACATCCGGGCCGTGCGCTCCACGTCCTCGGGCATGACCTTGATCAGGCGGCGGGTCTCCGGGTTCATGGTGGTCAGCCACATCATGTCCGGCTCGTTCTCGCCCAGACCCTTGGACCGCTGGACGTCCACCTTTTTGCCCTCCAGGGAGGCCACGATGTCGGCCTTCTCCTTGTCGGAGTAGGCAAACCAGGTCTTGTCCTTGCAGGTGATCTCATAGAGGGGGGATTCGGCGATATAGACGCAGCCCTCCCGGATCAGGGTGGGGGTCAGCCGGTAGAGCATGGTGAGGATCAGGGTGCGGATCTGGAAGCCGTCCACGTCGGCGTCGGTGCAGATGACCACCTTGTTCCAGCGCAGGTTGTTCAGATCGAAGGCGGGCACGTCTTTGGCCCGCTTGTCCTGGACCTCCACGCCGCAGCCCAGCACCTTGAGCAGATCGGTAATGATCTCGCTCTTGAAGATCTTGCCGTAGTCGGCCTTCAGGCAGTTGAGGATCTTGCCCCGCACGGGCATGATGCCCTGGAAGTCGGAGTCCCGGCTCTGCTTGACGCTGCCCATTGCGGAGTCGCCCTCCACGATGTACAGCTCCCGGCGGGAGACGTCCTTGGTGCGGCAGTCCTCAAACTTCTTGACCCGGTTGGAGATGTCCATGGAGCCGGTCAGGTTCTTTTTGATGTTCAGCCGGGACCGCTCGGCGCTCTCCCGGGAGCGCTTGTTGATCAGCACCTGCTCGCCGATCTTCTGGGCGTCCAGGGGATTTTCGATGAAGTAGACCTCCAGGTTTTCCCGCAGAAACTCAGTCATGGCCTCCTGGATGAACTTGTTGTTGATGGCCTTTTTGGTCTGGTTCTCATAGGAGGTCTGGGTGGAGAAGTTGTTGCTCACCAGCACCAGGGCGTCCTGGATGT
>JAHHSD010000071.1 GCA_020025425.1 Oscillospiraceae bacterium | reverse complement strand
TCGTTTTCCGTCTGCTTTTGCGACCAAAAGCAGACCCCGCCGGGAGGGCGAGGACCGGTTGCCCCGACCGCCAGAAAAACGAGATCAAACCGCCAGTTAAACAGTTACAAGATTCCGCCTGCGGGCGGGACGGGGCTGAGATGGTTTCGCCCCCGGGCGACCCGATTTTTCCCGTCAAAAATCGGGGAAAAGACGCCAGGGGTCCCGGACCCCTGGTACCCCATGAGAGGGCGGCGGTGGTGTTTGAATCACCCTCCCAGACCTGGAACCGCTCAGACAGCGCGAATCAAACCGGCACTTGAACCACTTCGCCTGCCGGCCCGCGTAAAGAGCAATGCAAGCCCTGAACCAGTTACGTCTCAATCACCCTGCGAAAAGGCCGCCAATGTCTGCCTGCTTCTCTTGAAAGTCTGGCGGTTGAAGAAGATCCCGCCCGCAGGCGAAAGAGCCTATCCCCATAGTCCCGGCAAACACCGCCGTCTCAAGGGAGGATTTTATGAAAACAGTGACCATCTGCACCGACGTCCGGGTCCGCTGCGCGGACCGGCAGGGTGATGTCCCATGTGTTCACCCGCTGCGCAGGCAACCGCACAGGATGGACAAGCAGGCGCCGTCGGAGGAGGAGAAATGAAAACTGTAACTATCTACACCGACGGCGCCTGCTCCGGCAACCCCGGCCCCGGCGGCTGGGGGGCCATCCTGATGTACGGCCCCCACAAGAAGGAGCTGTCCGGGGGCGAGCCCCAGACCACCAACAACCGGATGGAGCTCACCGGGGTGATCACCGCCCTGGCGGCCCTGAAGGAGCCCTGCCAGGTGGAGCTCTATTCCGACTCCAAATATGTCATCGACGCCCTGGCCAAGGGCTGGGCCAAGAGCTGGCGGGCCAAGGGCTGGGTGAAGTCGGACAAGAAGCCCGCCCTCAACGCGGATCTGTGGGCCAGACTGCTGGAGCTGTACGACTACCACCAGGTGTCCCTCCACTGGGTCAAGGGCCACGCGGAGAACCAGTACAACAACCGCTGCGACGAGCTGGCCGTGATGGAGAGCCACAAATTCAAGTGACCCAGTATCCACCGGTTTCCGCTCCGGTGTGCACAAAAAGAGCAATCCGGCGCCAAAAATCAAGATAATAAACGAAATTCCCCAGGAAACGTAAATTTCCTGGGGAATTTTCCACATTTCAGAGAGAAAATGTGGAAGAATTGCGGACGATACTTGTACTTGGCGGGGAAAAATGATATGATATATGCCTAAAATTACGCCCTGACGGGTGATTTCCGAATATGGAGGACAACAGCATGGAACGCACCACCACCCAGATCTCCCAGCAGGAGATCGACCGGCAGCTGGCCGTCTGCGACCAGATTGCCCAGCTCTTCCAGGAGGAGGAGAAGCCTCTGGCCTGCGTGGAGACCTACGGCTGCCAGCAGAACGAGGCCGACTCCGAGCAGCTCCGGGGCTATCTGGCCCGTATGGGCTTCGGCTTCACCCAGGACGTGGAGCAGGCCCGGATCATCGTCATCAACACCTGTGCCATCCGGGAGCACGCCGAGCAGAAGGTGCTGGGCAACGTGGGCGCCCTGGTCCATGTGAAGCGCCGCCACCCCGGCCAGCTCATCTGCCTGTGCGGCTGCATGATGCAGGAGCAGCATGTGACGGAGAAGATCAGGCAGTCCTTCCGCCATGTGGACCTGGTCTTTGGCACCCACGCCCTGTGGCGTTTCCCTGAGATGGTCCAGTCCCTGCTCACCCAGAAGGGCCGGATCTTCCAGACCCCCGATGAGGCCGGCTCCATTGCGGAGGGCATCCCCGTGGTCCGCCAGGACAAGGTGAAGGCCTGGGTGTCCATCATGTACGGCTGCAATAACTTCTGCTCCTACTGCATCGTCCCCTACACCCGGGGCCGGGAGCGCTCCCGCCAGCCCCAGGAGATCCTGGACGAGATCCGCAGCCTGGTGGCCGAGGGCTACAAGGACATCACCCTGCTGGGCCAGAACGTGAATTCCTACGGAAAGGACCTCAGCGAGCCCATGGACTTTGCCGACCTGCTGGCCCAGGCCAACCAGATCCCCGGCGAGTTCTTGATCCGCTTTATGACCTCCCACCCCAAGGACGCCACCCACAAGCTCTTTGAGACCATGGCCCGGTGCGAGAAGGTGGCCCCCTCCCTCCATCTCCCCTTCCAGGCGGGCAATGACCGCATCCTGAAGGTGATGAACCGCCGCCACACCCGGGAGCAGTACCTGGACAAGATCCGGGACCTGAAGAGCCTGATCCCCCATGTTACCCTCACCTCCGATGTGATTGTGGGCTTCCCCGGTGAGACCACCGAGGAGTTTGAGGACACCCTGAAGGTACTGGAGGAGGTGCGCTATGACGCCCTGTTCACCTTCATCTACTCCCCCAGAAAGGGCACACCCGCCGCTGAGATGGACGACCCCATGACCCGGGAGGAGAAGCTGGTCAACTTCAACCGCCTGGTGGCCCTCCAGGACCAGATCTCCGAGGAGAAGCACGCCGCCTATGTGGGCACCACCCAGCGCTGTCTCATCGACGGCTGCTCCGACGACCCCGACTACGCCTTTACTGCCCGCACCCCGGGCAACCGGCTGGTCCGGGTGAAGGGTCAGGGCGACGCCGTGGGACAGTTCCGCCAGGTGCGGATCACCAGCGCCAATAAGTGGTCGCTGTTTGGTGAGCTGGTGTGAGAAATTTTGTGAGCTGAGGTGTTCCGCCTGCGGGCGGGACGGGGGTTAGGATGATTTCGCCCCCGGGCGGAATCTTGTAACTGTTTAGCTGGCGGTTTTATCTCGTTTTTCTGGTATTCGAGGGCAAAAGTCCTCGCCCTCCCGGCGGGGTCTGCTTTTGGTCGCAAAAGCAGACGGAAAACGATCAGGGGCTGCGGCCCCTGAAACCCCAAAAGCCCGCGGCCGGTACAAGCTTAGAAGGCCCCCAAACTGTAAGGTCCAGCCCTAAACGAATCGGTCAGGCGCTTGTCTGACTTCGGCTGCCGCCCCTCGCTCAGCCACCCCGCAGACTTGTATTGTCCTGCACTTTTTAGAACTGCCGGCAAGGCCGCACCGGGTGCGGTGTTCTGAGGAAACACGGTGCTTTCAGAAATACAGCACAAACCTTCTTCACCAGCCAGAGTTTCAAGAGAAGCAGGCAGACATTGGCGGCCTTTTCGCAGGGTGATTGAGACGTAACTGGTTCAGGGCCTGCAATGCTCTTTACGCGGGCCGGCAGGCGGAGTGGTTCAAGCGCCGGTTTGATTCGCGATGTGCAGTGAGTTGCAGGTCTGGGCGGGTTATTAAAACCCCACCGCCGCCCTCTCAATGGGGTACCAGGGGCCGGAGCCCCAGGCGTCTTTTCCCCGATTTTTGACGGGAAAAATCGGGTCGCCCGGGGGCGAAACTATCCCAGCCCCCGTCCCGTTCGAAGGCGAGAACCCGTCGCCTTAACTTCCGAAAAACGAGATTAAACCACCAGAAAAACGATGAAAACCCCGCCGCCGGGCGGCCCCCACGCATTCCCCCGGAAATTTAGATTTAGACAAAGAAGGTGACCATCATGGCCGACAAAATGACCCCCATGATGCAGCAATATCTGGACATGAAGGCCAAGCACCCGGACTCCATCCTGTTTTTCCGTCTGGGTGATTTTTACGAGATGTTCCATGAGGACGCCAAGCTGGTGTCCAAGGAGCTGGACCTGACCCTGACCACCCGGGACCGGAACAAGCCCCCCGAGGAGCGCACCCCCATGTGCGGCGTGCCCTACCACTCCTGCGAGGGCTACATCGCCCGGCTCATCGCCAAGGGCTACAAGGTGGCCATCTGCGAGCAGACCGAGGACCCGGCCCTGGCCAAGGGGCTGGTGGACCGGGACATCATCCGGGTGGTCACCCCGGGCACCGTCATCGCCTCCTCCATGCTGGAGGAGGGCAAAAACAACTTCATCTGCGGCATTTACGCCGACTCCCAGGTGCTGGGCCTGTGCCTGTGCGACATCTCCACCGGCGAGGTCTTTGCGGCATCCTTCCCCGCCGGCGAGGAGGGCTATGGCCACCTGACCAACGAGCTGGCCCGCTTCTCCCCCACCGAGGCCGTGCTGTCTGACGGGGCCTGGTCCCTGGACGGTCTGCGGGAGTTCCTGAAGGACCGGCTGGACTGCTCCTGTGAAAACGGCGGCGAGGGCCGCTTCCGCCTGGATGTGGCCCGCCCCCTGGTGGACAAGCAGTTCACCGAGGGCCTGGACACCCTGCCCCCGGAGGAGACCGCCTGTGTCCAGGCGGCGGGGGGCCTGCTGTCCTACCTGTATGAGACCCAGAAAACCGACCTGGGCCACATCGCCAAGTTCCACTACTACACCACCGGCCAGTTCCTGGAGCTGGACCTCACCGCCCGGCAGACCCTGGAGCTCACCGAGACCCTGCGCTCCAAGGAGAAGAAGGGCTCCCTGCTGTGGGTGCTGGACCGCACGAAAACGGCCATGGGAGGCCGCCTGATGCGGGGATGGATGGAGAGACCCCTCCTATCCCCCGTTCAGATCGGACGGCGCCAGCAGGCTGTGAGCGACCTCTGCGAGGATATTATCACCCGGGAGGAGCTGACCCTCACCCTGCGGGAGGTCACCGACCTGGAGCGGCTCATCGGCCGGGTGGTCTACGGCTCCGCCGGGGGCCGGGATCTGGCCGCCCTTAATCAGGGTCTGGGCAGGCTGCCGAGGATCAAGGAGCTGCTGGAGCCCTGCCAGAGCGCCCTGCTCCAGAGCCTGCGGGGGGAGCTGGACGACCTGCCCCAGCTGCGGGACCTGCTCAGCCGGGCCCTGGTGGACGAGCCCCCCTTCTCCGTCCGGGAGGGCAAGCTGATCCGGGAGGGCTTCGACCCCGAGGTGGACCGCCTGCGGGGCATCATCGACAACGGCGCTGACATCCGGCTGGAGATGGAGCGGGTCACCAAGGAAAAAACCGGTATTAAGAACATGAAGATCGGCTATAACAAGGTCTTTGGCTACTATATCGAGGTGGCAAAGGCCCAGTCCGGCCTGGTCCCCCAGGACTGGGTCCGCAAGCAGACCACGGTGAACTCCGAGCGCTACATCTCCCAGGAGCTGAAGGAGCTGGAGCACACCATCCTCTCCGCCGAGGACAAGGTGACGGCCCTGGAGTACCAGATTTTCTGCCGCCTGCGGGACGAGGTCTGCGCCCATGTGAGCCAGATCCAGGCCGCCGCCGCCGCCGTGGCCCAGGTGGATGTGCTCAACGCCCTGGCCGTGGTGGCCGCCGCCAACAACTACTGCATGCCCCAGGTGGATGACTCCAACGCCATCCACATCACCGAGGGCCGGCACCCGGTGGTGGAGAAGGTGCTCAAGGACGGGGTGTTCGTCCCCAACGACACCCACATGGACTGCGGCGAGGACCTGTGCGCCATTATCACCGGCCCCAACATGGCGGGAAAATCCACCTACATGCGCCAGGTGGCGCTCATCACCATCATGGCCCAGATGGGCTCCTTTGTCCCCGCCAAGAGCGCCCATATCGGCGTAGTGGACCGGATCTTCACCCGCATCGGGGCCAGCGACGACCTGTCCGCCGGACAGTCCACCTTCATGGTGGAGATGACTGAGGTGGCCCAGCTGCTGAAAAACGCCACCCCCCGCTCCCTGCTGATTCTGGACGAGATCGGACGGGGCACCTCCACCTACGACGGCATGGCTATCGCCCGGGCGGTGGTGGAGTACTGCGCCGACCACCGGCGGCTGGGCTGCAAGACCCTGTTTGCCACCCACTACCACGAGCTGACCGTGCTGGAGGGCCAGATCGCCGGGGTAAAAAACTACAATATCGCCGCGAAAAAGCGGAAGGACGACGTGATTTTCCTGCGGAAGATTGTCCGGGGCGGGGCCGACCAGAGCTATGGCATCGAGGTGGCCAAGCTGGCCGGGGTCCCCGACCGGGTGATCCGCCGGGCCAGGGAGCTTCTGGAGGAGCTGGAGGCCGGAGAGGGCACAGCCCGTCCCGCCCCTACCGCCGCCCCAGCGGAGGAGCAGCTGTCCCTGGGGCAGCTGGGCGGGGAGACCGTGCTGAAAAAGCTGCGGATGACCGATGTGAATATTCTTTCGCCCATTGAGGCGCTCAATCTGCTGGCGGAGCTGAAGCAGGATTTGAATGAGTGAGGATTCGATTCAAGTTCGCCTGCGGGCGGGATGAGCTTGATTGTTCGCCTTTGGGCGGGACCGTGGTTAGGATGATTTCGCCCCCGGGCGACCCGATTTTTCCCGTCAAAAATCGGGGAAAAGACGCCAG
>JAHHSD010000070.1 GCA_020025425.1 Oscillospiraceae bacterium | reverse complement strand
AGCACCTTCAAGGGCCCCTTCCATCTGCCCCGCTGCCTGATCTGGGTGGACACCATGATCGGCGAGATCCTGGACCGCTGATCCCGGCCCTGTCTCCCGGGCGGAACCCATGAATTGAACTGTCAACCCCGAAGAACGACCCTGTGGCCGGCCTTCGGGGTTGGCTTTTTCCAAAAGAATTGGACATTTGGTTCAAAAGCGATTAAAATATAAAGGATAGAAAATGGGGAGGTCATAACGTGAACAAGAGCATTACCGACCGAATGCTGGAGGAGTACGATCTCTTTACAACAGCGGAAAAGAAGATTGCCGACTATGTGCTGGCCAATCAGAAATACTGCCAGGGACTGGGCATCACGGAGCTGAGCGCCGAGTGCAATGTGGCGGTCTCCACAGTGTCTGTATTCTGCCGGAAATTGAAGCTGTCCGGGTTCCACGACTTCAAGCTGGAGCTGGCCCGGGCCAACATATTAAATGTACACCAGAGCCAGCCGGAGGGCAGTCCGGAGATCCGGGCGGGGGATGGTCCGGAGGAAATTTTGGTAAAAACACGGCTCCGGGAGGAGGAGGTCCTGCGCCACTCGGCCAGGATGCTGGACCCGGAGAAGCTGAAACAGGCGGTGGAGCTGCTGCTGGCGGCGAATCATGTGCTGTTCCTGGGGCAGGGCAACCACTCCTCTGTGGCCATGACGGCCTGGACGCAGTTTGCCGTGATCGGCTCCAAGTTCCAGACGGTGCTGGACTCCCATATGCAGACCATCGCTATGGCCAATCTGCTGCCCGGGGACGTGGTGGTCTACTTCTCCTACACGGGAGCCACGCTGGAGATCATGGACGCGGTTGAGACTGTCCGCCAGGTGGGAGCCAAGCTGATCCTGGTCACCCGGTTCTCCCGGTCCCCGGCGGCGGAGCACGCCGACGTGGTCCTGATCTCGGGAGCGGAGGAGCGGCCCCTCCAGTTCGGCTCCTTTGACGCACTGTTCTCCCAGCTCTATGTGGTGGACGCTCTGTTCACCTGCTACTGTATGAGCTGCGGCCAGCAGCTGGAGCAGCGCCGGGAGCTGGTGGGCAAGGAGCTGTCCCGCAAGCACCTGTGAGGCCGCGGATTCCGCATGAAATCAGCTGATAAGGCTTGATTTTAGTCATAATATACAAAAATATAAAATAAAAAACGGTATATTGTTGGTTGAAAACGAAACGCAACAATGATACTATTATACCCAAATAAGTGAGGATATCCCATGAATTGGAATCGCTTTTTTGATCCGAATAATATGTTCTTTCGTGAATTGAGCCGTATCGTGGACGTGGTGGGGCTCAGTTTGCTGTGGCTGGCCCTGTGCCTGCCCGTGGTGACCATCGCGCCGGCCACCGCCGCCCTGTACCACACGGCGGTGAAGGGGCTGCGGGCGGATGATGAGGCCGCTTTCACCCGGTTTCTGCACTCCTTTTTAGAGAATCTGAAGCAGGGCGTTGTGATCTCCCTGATTTTTGTACCTATTGTGCTGGTGTTTTATTTCGGCGTAAATGTGATCTTTTTCGCCTCTGACAGCACCCGGCGCACGGTGATGCTGGCCATCTATCTGGTGGCCGGGCTGCTGGTCCTGGGCCTGTGCGGCTATGTACTGGCCCTGCTGGGACGGTTCTCCTTTTCCACAGGGGCCCTGTTCCGGACCGCCTTTCAGCTGGCCCTGATCCACCTGCCCGCCACAGCGGCGGTGGCGGTGCTGAACGCGCTGGCCATATGCGCCATGGGCTTCCTGGTCTGGCCTGTCCTGGCGGTCCCCATGCTGACGGCCCTCCTGGCTTCCTTTCCGCTGGAAAAGGTGTTTGCCCGCTACATTCAGGAGGACAGCAAGTCCGAGACATAAAAAAGCGGACCTGTCCCGGGACAAGTCCGCTGAAAATCGGATGCTTATTTCACCAGCTGGGGGACCAGCTTGGCCAGATGGTCGGCCAGCGCGGCGTGGCCCTTCCGGGTCAGGTGCATGAAGTCCACCTGGTTGAACTCACAGCCCAGGGCGCCGGCGTCCAGGACGTGGACGTCCTGGTCGCTGAGCAGGGTCTGATACTGCCGGGCCAGCTGACGGGAGCGCTCCACAGCACCTTCGCCCATTTCGTCGGCCACCGGGCTGGTCTTGACGCCTTCGCCGATGGGAGGGGGAGCGATCACCAGGATGTTAGGCTTCTGACCGGGCGCCCAGCAGTCCACGGTTTTGGCCTTCTGGACCAGGCGCCGCATACCCAGGCCGATGGCGTAGGCGTTGGTGGACAGACGCTCCTTGGTATCATTGGTGCCCAGCATAATGATGAGCAGGGACACATATTCATGGCTTTTCAGACAGGGGTAGAGGTAGTGCAGGGCGTCCAACCCCTCGTAGCAGGGATCCTGGAACACGGTGGTGCGGCCGGACAGGCCCTCCTCGACCACCAGATAGTCCTCGCCAAGGGCGGTCTGGAGCCGCCGGGTCCAGCGCTCGTCCTCATTAAAACGGATGCCGCCGTCGGCGCAGTCACCGGGGTCGGCACAGTATCCGTGAGTATTGGAGTCGCCAAGGCATACAATGTGTTTTTTCACAGCTAAACCTCCCGTTATTGTGCTTAATAAAAATCTTACCGAATAATTGTATTCGACATAGTTCGAAATGTCAATTGCTCAGGGGTCTTTTACACAAAAAATCGAAAAAATTTCCTTTGTTTTCGGCTTAAGTACAAAATTATTTTGGAATCTAGCTTGACAAATTGTGGGACAAAGGGTACAATTTTTAAAGTACAATCCCGTTACCGGGAATGACAAAGAAAATCGTTGAAAGAGAGGAAACAATCATGAACATGAAGAGAATCCTTGCACTGGCTCTGACTGGCGCCATGACTTTCTCCCTCGCCGCTTGCGGTCCTAAGGAGAAGCCTGATGCTTCCGGCAGCAAGTCCCCCGCTCAGTCCACCCCCGCTCCCTCTGGCGCTACCCAGATCGAGCTGTGGACCTATCCTGTCGGCAACTGGAAGGACCAGGCCACCGTAAATAAGCTGACCGAGCAGTTCAAGGCCGACACCGGCATCGACGTCAAGGTCGAGTACCTGGCCTACGGCGACGGCGATGACCAGGTGAACACCGCCATCACCGGCAAGAACACCCCCGACCTGATCCTGGAGGGTCCCGAGCGTCTGGTCGCTAACTGGGGCGCCAACGGCTACATGGTCGATCTGAGCGACATGCTGGACGACACCGACAAGTCCGAGATCCTGCCCAGCGCTCTGAAGGCCTGCACCACCGAGGACGGCAAGGTCTATGAGTATCCTCTGGTTATGACCGCTCACTGCATGGGCATCAACCTGACCGCCTTCAAGGAGGCCGGTGCTGATCAGTATCTGGATCTGGAGAACCACACCTGGACCACCGAGAACTACTTCAAGGCCATCGAGGCCCTGAACGCCAAGTTCGGTGACAACATCACCGCTGTCTACTGCGCCGGCCAGGGCGGCGATCAGGGCACCCGCGCTCTGGTTGACAACCTGTATGGCGGCACCTTCACCAACGAGAACTTCACCGAGTACACCTGGGACAACGAGCAGAACGTGAAGGCTCTGGAGCAGCTGAAGAACACCAAGGGTGTCAACTTCGACGCTTCCCTGCAGGGCGGCGACGAGATCAAGAACTTCTATCAGGGCAACCTGAAGATCGCCAACTGCTGGAACATTCAGCAGCAGCTGAACCCCAACGGCGCTAACACCGGCGCTGGCAAGACCGTCACCGGCGATGAGATCATCCCCATGGCTTTCCCCTCTGAGGACGGCACTCCCGTTCTGGAAGGCGGCATCTGGGGCTTCGGTATCTTCGATAACGGCGATCCCGCCAAGATCGAGGCTGCCAAGACCTTCATCAAGTACATGTGCGACTCCGAGCACACTGTTGACGCTGTCAAGACTGCTACCTTCTTCCCCGCCCGTACTGCCGCTGAGGGCACCGATCTGACCAACGTGTGGGCTGACGACGCCGTCATGCAGGACTACCAGATCCTGATGCCCTACCTGGGCCAGTACTTCCAGGTCGCTCAGGGCTGGCCCGCTTCCCGCACTGCTTGGTGGAACGCTCTCCAGGCCATCGGCCAGGGCAAGGACGTTGCCGAGACTCTGCAGGCTGGCTGCGCTGAGGCCAACGCCGCTATGGCTAAGTAATTTGAGCTGACGCTCAAGTACTCAACAACCTAAATGGGTTCGCGCGCCCCTCCCTCGCCATGCGCGGGGAGGGGCGTATTTTAATTCAGCGATAGCAGGATGCCGCTCTCCTGGCTTTTGGAACGCCGATATCCTCCGGGATGGAGTTGTGGACTTCTGAACGCATATCCTGTGACTTGTGTAAAAAAGAGAGGGGCGTGTACTTTTATGGCAAAACAGCAAAAACCGACCATGAGTCGGGCTTTGCAGCGGCGTGAGGATATCTCCGGATATGCCTTCATGCTGCCCAGTCTGATTTTCTTCGTTGGCTTCGTGGTTGTTCCCATGATCATCTGTATCATCATGGGCTTTACCAATGCCAATATGCACGGCGGCTCCATGTTTGGTGAATTCGTTGGGCTGCAAAATTATATCGATCTGTTTCATGACAAAAAGTTCCTGGATGCACTTTGGAACACCTTTATTATCGTGATTGTCAGTGTACCCACAGTATGTGCATTTTCCCTGTGGGTCTCCTCTGCCATCTACAAGATGAACAGTTTCTCCCGTTCTTTCTATCGAATTGTATTCTACCTCCCCGTGGTCACCGGCTCCGTGGCCGTTACCGCCGTGTGGAAGTGGATCTATGATAACTACAACGGCATCCTCAACAGTGTGCTGACCGGTGTAGGCGTTTTGGATAAGGGCATCAACTGGCTGGGCGACCCCAAGTATGCCCTGGGATGTATCATTCTGATCCTGTTTACCACCAGTGTGGGTCAGCCCATCGTGCTGTATGTCTCCGCGCTGGGCAATGTGGACCCCACCCTGATCGAGGCCGCCGAGGTGGATGGAGCCACCGATCTGCAGGTGTTCTGGAAGGTCAAGTGGCCCCAGATCATGCCCACCACCCTGTACATCCTGGTCATCACCACCATCAACTCCTTCCAGTGCTTTGCCCTGATCAAGCTGCTGACCCAGGGCGGCTCCGGCACCAACACGGTGATGTACTACATCTACGAGACCGCATTCAAGATGACCATGCAGAGCGGCCACTTCGGCTACGCCAACGCAATGGGCGTCATTCTGGCGATCGCCATTGGACTGCTGTCTATCCTCCAGTTCAAGCTGGCGAAAGAAAAGTAAAGGAGGCGAGAATATGAAAACAGGTGTAGAGCACAAGAGTGCATATAAAATTATTTCCGTGATCATCCTGGTCATTTTGGCCATCCTGTTCCTGTTCCCGCTGTACTGGATCGTGACCGGCTCCTTCAAGACCGGCGCAGATATCTTTGCAACCGATAAGATCATCTGGTTCCCCCGGGAGTGGACTATGAACAACTTCGACCGCATGCTGCACACCCGCACCTGCCCCCTGTTCCAGCTCGGTCCCATCGTCGGCCCCACGGCTCCCGCCGCCTACCGCTGGCTGCTGAACACTGTGTTCATGTCGGTGATGGCCATGATCCTGACCTGCGTCACCGCATCTATGGCAGGCTATGCCCTAGCAAAGAAGCGCTTCCGCGGCCGTGCCTTCCTGTTCGGACTGATCGTGTGTGCCATGGCCCTGCCCAAGCAGGTCGTGCTGATCCCCCTGCTGAAGGAGATGTCCGTCCTGAATCTGGTGGACAATATCTGGGCCGTTATCATCCCCACTGTGGGCTGGCCCTTCGGCGTGTTCCTGATGAAGCAGTTTTCGGAAAGTGTGCCCAGTGAGATGCTGGAGGCCGCCCGTATCGACGGCGCCGGTGAGCTGCGCACCTTCAGCACCGTCGTGATCCCCCTGGTCAAGCCCGGTATCGGCGCCCTGGCCATCTTCACCTTCATCAATTCCTGGAACGACTACTTCATGCAGCTGGTCATGCTCTCCAGCGATGCGAACAAGACCATCTCCCTGGGTATCGCCACCCTGATGGGCGAGAGTTCCATCGATATGGGCGTGCTGATGGCCGGCGCCGCTCTGGCTGCCGCCCCCATCATCCTCGTGTTCCTGATTTTCCAGAAGTACTTTACTCAGGGCATCACCATGGGTGCTGTCAAGGGTTAAGGTATATAATTCCCAATGTAAATCTTTTATAGGAGTGATTCCAATGGACATTAGCAAGTATCAGGGCATTATCCCCGCATTCTATGCCTGCTACGACAAGGACGGCAAGGTGAATGCCGAGGGCACTCAGGCTCTGGCCAAGTACCTGCTGGACAAGGGCGTAAAGGGCCTGTATGTGGGCGGCTCCTCCGGCGAGTGCATCTATCAGAGCGTTGAGGAGCGCAAGCTGGTACTGGAGAATGTGATGAAGGCTGTCGGCGGAAAGATGACCATCATCGCCCATGTGGCCTGCAACAACACTGCCGACTCCCAGGAGCTGGCCAGACATGCCGAGAGCCTGGGTGTGGACGCGATCGCCTCCATCCCTCCCATCTACTTCCACCTGCCTGATCACGCCATTGCCCAGTACTGGAACGACATCTCCGCTGCCGCTCCCAATACTGACTTCATCATCTACAACATTCCCCAGCTGGCCGGTGTGGCTCTGTCCGTCAGCCTGCTGAAGGAGATGCGCAAGAATCCCCGCGTCATCGGCGTGAAGAACTCCTCCATGCCCACCCAGGACATCCAGATGTGGAAGGACG
>JAHHSD010000007.1 GCA_020025425.1 Oscillospiraceae bacterium | reverse complement strand
TATTGTCAATGTCAGTTTGTGTTGTCATTGGTGTCTCAACAGTGACCTCACTGCCAGGCTTGACCAGAATAACCAAAACATTCTGAGGTTCCTTGCTGCCATCCGCATGAAACACAATGCTTGTTTGCTGTTTGACTTTGGCGGCCTCAAATTGAATGACCACCGGCACACTATACTCGGCATAACCGTAGCGGTTGTCAATAAATTTTGTCTGACACTGATGACCCTCGAAGGTGTAGGGCGCATACCCATCCGCCGCAAAGGCAGTGGTCGTTAGCCCCAGGCATAGAATCAGCGCCAACAGAATACTTGTTCTTTTTTTCATGGTTTCCACTCCTTTTTATACTAAACTCGATTTCAGCTTATGACGCCCATAAAATACAGTTATCATTCCATACTTTTCCACCATTGTATCATAATCACTCAAAAATACAACCACGATATCCATACAATACACGGCAAACAAAAAGGACCGCACAGCCGTGCGGTCCTTTTCCATGGTTTTTTACTTGATGGCCTTGGTGTCGACCTCTTCCTTCAGCATGGCGGAGAACTGCTCCAGGCTCATGGCGCCCAGGTCCTCGCCGGAGCGGTGGCGGATGGAGACGGTCTTGTTCTCCATATCCCGGTCGCCCACAACCAGCATATAGGGGACCTTCTCCATGGTGGCCTCACGGATCTTCTTGCCGATCTTCTCGTTGCGGCTGTCCACCTCAACGCGGAAGCCCTGCTTGGCCAGGCTCTCTCTCAGATCATAGGCATAGTCGTTGGTGCGGTCGGTGATGGGCATGATGCGCACCTGCTCGGGGGACATCCAGGCGGGCAGAGCGCCGGCGTACTTCTCGATCAGCAGGGCCAGGGTGCGCTCGTAGCAGCCCATGGAGGTGCGGTGGATGATATAGGGGGTCTTTTTCTGACCGTCGGCGTCCACATACTCCATGCCGAACTTCTTGGCCAGCAGCATGTCGATCTGGATGGTGATGAGGGTGTCCTCCTTGCCGAACACGTTTTTGCACTGGATGTCCAGCTTGGGTCCGTAGAAGGCGGCCTCGTCGATGCCGATCTCATACTCCACGCCCAGATCCTCCAGGATCTTGGCCATGGTGCTCTGAGCCAGCTCCCACTGCTCGGCGGTGCCCTCGTACTTGTTGCCGGGGTTGGCGGGGTCCCACTGGGAGAAGCGGAAGGTGCAGTCCTCCTTCAGACCCAGGGTCTCCAGGCAGTAGTTGGCCAGATCCAGGCAGCCCTTGAACTCCTCCTCCAGCTGCTCGGGCCGGATGATCAGGTGGCCCTCGGAGATGGTGAACTGGCGCACACGGATCAGGCCGTGCATCTCGCCGGAGTCCTCATTGCGGAACAGGGTGGAGGTCTCGTTCAGACGCATGGGCAGCTCGCGGTAGGAGCGGGCCCGGTTCAGGAACACCTGATACTGGAAGGGGCAGGTCATGGGACGCAGAGCGAAGCACTCCTTGGTCTCGTCGTGGGGATCTCCCAGGATGAACATGCCGTCCAGATAGTGGTCCCAGTGGCCGGAGATCTTATAGAGGTCCCGCTTGGCCATGAGGGGGGTCTTGGTCAGCTGATAGCCACGGGCCTGCTCGGTGTCCTCGATCCAGCGCTGGAGCAGCTGGATGGTGCGGGCGCCCTTGGGCAGCAGGATGGGCAGGCCCTGGCCGATATAGTCCACAGTGGTGAAATACTCCAGCTCCCGGCCCAGCTTGTTGTGGTCCCGCTTCTTGGCCTCCTCGATCTTGGCCAGGTACTCGTCCAGCTCGTCCTTCTTAGGGAAGGCGATGCCGTAGATACGCTGGAGGGTCTCGCGGTTGGAGTCGCCCCGCCAGTAGGCGGCGTTGCAGGCGGTGAGCTTAATGGCGTTGCCCTTCACCCGGCCGGTGGAGTCCAGGTGGGGACCGGCACACAGGTCGGTGAACTCGCCCTGCTTGTAGAAGGAGATGGTGGCGTCCTCAGGAAGATCGTTGATGAGCTCCACCTTGAAGGGCTCGCCCTTCTCCTCCATGAGCTTGAGGGCCTCGGCCCGGGGCAGCTCGAAGCGCTCCAGCTTCAGCTTCTCCTTACAGATCTTGCGCATCTCGGCCTCGATCTTCTCCAGATGCTCCAGGGTGAAGGAGAAGGGGGCGTCCATGTCGTAGTACCAGCCCTCGTCGATGGCGGGGCCGATGGCCAGCTTCACCTCGGGCCACAGGCGCTTGACGGCCTGGGCCATGATGTGGGAGCAGGTGTGCCAGTAGGTTTTCTTGTACTCGGGATTTTCAAAGGTAAATTCATTGTTTTCAGCCATGGTCATGTTCCTCCTTTAAATTCTGGGGCGGAGGCAATAAAAAAGCCTCACCCCTGACGAGATTCAGGGGTGAAGCTGATAAAAGGCTCCACGGTTCCACCCTGCTTGCAGTCGGACGACTGCCGCTTGTGACCGCTGTAACGGGCGGGCCCGTCCCGGTCGTCCCGGGCGGCTCAGGAGTGGTACGGCCGCTGTCCACGCAGAACACTTGCACCAAATGTGTCCCTCTCTGTGCGCTTTTGGCGGTTTCTTCTCCGTCTGTGCCATTTTGAATGGATACACTATATCACCGGGCGGAGAAAAAGTCAAGGGGCTGGGCTCACCGGCTGAGCAGCTTCTTCATGCCCTCCTCCAGGCCGTCCACTGTCAGGGGAAACATGGGGAAAACCTGGGCGATGGCGTCATAGGTCTGGGTCCAGTAGCCGCCCCAGCTGGGCCGCTGGCTGGGATTGAGCCAAACCGTATTCTGGTACCGCTCCCGGAACCGCTTCAGCCAGTCCATGCCGCACCGGGGGCCGTCCTCCCGGCCGTCCCGGTACCAGCCGCCCATGAGCTCGTAGGGCGCCATCTGGGCGTCGCCCACGAAGATGACCTTGTAGTCGGCGTGGATGTTGTCCAGCACCCACTGGGTCTCCACCGACTGGGCCGAGCGGAGCATGGGGTCCCGGTACAGGCGGCCATACACACAGTTGTGGAAATAAAAGACCTGCAAGTCCTTGAAATGGCCCGACTTGCTCACCGCCTGGAAGAGGGCGGAGCACAGCCTGGTGTAGTAGTCCATGGAGCCCCCCGAGTCCATGAGCAGCAGCACCTTGACGGTGTTCTCCCGGGGGCGCTTGTAGCGCACCTTCAGCATGCCGCCCTGCTGGGCGGTGTCCTGGATGGTGTTGTCCACATCGAACTCGGTGGGGGGCAGATCCACCAGCCCGGAGAACTGCCGCAGGTGGCGCAGGGCCACCTGGAACTGCCGGGTATCCAGGGTGTTGTCTCCCCGGAAGTCCCGGAACCGCCGCTCCCCGGCCACCCGGAAGGCCCGGCGCCCCTGGGACTGACCGCCCACTCGGATGCCGTTGGGGGAAAGGCCGGAGTTGCCGAACACAGACATGCCGTGGGTGCCCACCCAGTACCGGCCGCCGTTGTGCTCCTCCTTCTGCTCGGCCAGCCGCTCCCGGAGCATTTTTTCGATCTCCTCCTCGGACAGGCCCATATTGCGCAGCGCCTGCTCCTCGTCCCAGTTGGCATGGTCGGTGAGCACGTCGGGCCGGTCCAGCCAGTCCATCAGCTCCTGAGAGATCTCCTGCTCAAAGGGCACGTCCCTGAAGTACTCCAGAAAGCAGCGGTCGAAGCGGTCAAAGTCGGCCTCGCTCTTCACCAGCAGGGCCCGGCACAGGTAATAAAAGCCGGTGAGGCTGGCCCCATGGAGTCCCTTGTCCAGCCCCTCCTGGAGGGCCATCCACTCGGTCAGCGACACCTTCAGTCCGCTCTGCCGGAGCAGATACAGAAAATCACCGAACATAGGCTCACCGCCAATTGCGGCGCAGGGCCTCGATGTCCTCGTTCTTTTTCAGCAGGACGCCCAGGTAGGGGACCTCCTTCACCACCCGGTCGGGGTCGAAGCCGCCGTGGATCAGGGCCTGGAGCCAGTCGATGATCTCGCTGGTGGAGGGCTTTTTCTTGATCTGGGGCAGGGAGCGGATGCGGTAGAAGGCCTCCAGCACCTGGTCCAGCAGGTGCTGGTCCAGCTGGTCAAAGTGGACCTTCACGATCTCCTCCATCAGGTCCCGGTCGGGGAACTCGATGTAGTGGAACACGCACCGGCGCAGGAATGCGTCGGGCAGCTCCTTCTCGGCGTTGGAGGTGATGATGACGATGGGGCGGTGCTTGGCGGTGACGGTGCGGCCGGTCTCCGGGATGTGGAACTCCATCCGGTCCAGCTCCCACAGCAGGTCGTTGGGGAACTCCAGATCAGCCTTGTCGATCTCGTCAATGAGCAGGATGACCTGCTCATCGTCGGTGAAGGCCTCGCCCAGCTTGCCCAGCTTGACGTACTTCTCCACGTCGTCCACACCCTGGCCGCCGAACTGGCTGTCATAGAGCCGCTGGACCACGTCGTAGACGTACAGGCCGTCCTGGGCCTTGGTGGTGGACTTGATGTTCCAGATCACCAGCTTTTTGTTCAGGGACTTGGCGATGGCCTCGGCCAGCACGGTCTTGCCGGTGCCCGGCTCGCCCTTGATGAGCAGGGGCTTCTGCAATACCATCGCAATATTGACCGAGCGCATCAGCTCCTCAGAGGCCACATAGTCCTGGCTTCCCTTGAATGTCTCACTCATAGATCATACTCCTCCCGGCCTGCGGCCTTTTTACATGATTGGTTCCGATTTTACTTGTTTTCCCGAAAGATTTCAACCCTTTTCCTGGTTCAGGACATAAAAAAACCGCTGTGGTCTCCCACAGCGGTTTTTTCATCTTAGCTTACAGCAGGCTGACAACCAGAGCCAGCACCATAAAAGCGATGGCCACCCACTTGGTCATCTTGGCCAGCTTGGCATCCACACTCTTGGCCTTGTTCTTGGACAGGAAGGTGTCCGCACCGCCGGCGATGGCACCGGACAGGCCGGCACTCTTGCCGGACTGCAGCATAACAACTGCGATCAGCACCAGAGAACAGAGCACCAGAACGATAGACAGGATAAGCTTTACCATTGAGTCATCTTTCCTTTCAACGCCACCGGGCGTAATTTCCAATGATGGGCGTTTCCGCCCGGACGTGGGATAAATTTTATCACAGTTTTACGACAAATGCAAGTGATTTCCGGAAAAAGCTCGTCCTATTTCTGCCAGTACTCAGAGTCCTCAGCGAACCAGGGTCTCCAGCTGTTCCCAGGTCAGCTTCCGGTCCTCGATCTCCTGCCAGCTGGCGATTTTCTGCTCCAACTGTTCCCAGGTGATGTACCAGTAGTAGTACCGCACCAGCAGGTGTGCGGGGAGGATGTCCTCGATGATTTTGGAGATCTCATCAAAGCCCTTGGGCACGCCGGGCACATCGGGAAAGGACACCACCACCGTCCCCGGCTCCTCCGTCTCATCCACATGGGCGTGGACGCCGCAGCCCGAAATAGTGTCGTTGATGGCCTCCAGGGTGAAGCTGTCCCCGCCGATGCGCAGCAGGGCGGCCAGCGCCCGGCGCATCATTTCCGCGCTGTCGGCCACAGGTTTTCTGGTAAAGAGAGCAGCCACCCGATCCAGTCCCCAGGTCTCCGCCTGGGTCAGGTCAGCCTCCCGGCTCAGCTCTTCCAGGGTGCTGCACACCCTGTCCAGTACCAGTCCCTGCGCGTCCAGCTCACTTCCGTTCCAGAGGGCCGACAGGTCATATACCCCCAGCGGCTCCAGCAGCTGTCTGAGCAGCACACCGTGGTTCATGCCATCGCCTCCACCCGGACAGACTCCAAAGTGGGCAGCTGACTGCTGGTGATGGCCACATCGGCGGCCGGAGCCGTGAGCTTATAGTTCTCCACACCCTCGCAGGAGAAAATCAGGCTGCCCAGCCGGGCCAGCAGGACCTTCTGCCCCAGACGCTCTCCGGTGAACCAGCCCCGCAGCCTGTCCTCCACCCGCCTGCGCACCTGGGCGGCGTCCTGACCGGGGGAGGCGGCCACCTGGACCGCTACCGTCACCGGGACGGTCTCCGGAGCCTTCACCTCCACGTCCACGGCAATCTCCCGCCGGGTGCTGAAATACTCCTTCAGCTGGGCCAGCAGCTCAGGTCCGGGGGTGCCCGCCAGGGTGGCAACGACCACATCCACGGTGCCGCGCCCTCTGGCCCGGGGCAGCACCGACGCGGCAGCCACCTGGTCAAAGGACAGGGCCCCCTGCTGATAGAAGGCCGAGTTGGCTCCGTTGGGCAGGCGGCGGAAGGTGTCCAGCACCCGCTCTCTCAGGCTCTCGTCCGATTCTGCGTCTGCGCCGCCCACAAAGGGCTTGGCGTTGCCGCAGCCGGCCACCCCGATGGGGGCCGCCGCCATAGATACGATCTCGCCGGCCCCCACGTTGCCCGCCGCTCCGGGGACCACCGCCCGGGCGGGCACCTCCGCCTCCAGCTCTCCCGCCTTCATCACGCCCTCCGCCGTAGTCTCGAACCGGATCAGCTTGGCCGTCATGCACACCGTGCCTGCCGGGATGATCCGGTCGGTGTCCGCCGCCGAGGTCACAAAAAAGCGGATCTGCCCCTGGGCAGGGACGGCCGCCTTTCGGGACAGGCCCCGCAGCATGGCGTGGTGATCCAGATACTCCCCCTGAGCGGTCTGGGGGAAGCACTGGCGTCCCACCCAGTCCGCCTGGACATAGAGGCCGTAGATCTGCGCCGCCACCGCGTACAGACGGACGGACAGATCACAGCCCTCCCGGACCTCTGTCCCCGTCTTTTCCTGGAAGCAGTCCAGCATCTCCCCATAAATGTTCTCTACCGTTTTCGTCTCCCGTTCCTCCTCTCAAAGGGCGATCTCCGCTTTCAGGGGCTGTCCCCGCCAGCTCAGCTCCACCATCAGTCCCAGTTGGCCCTCCCCCTGCCGGTCCAGGGCCACGCCCTGTACCGATACCTCGGGCTCAGGCTCCAGGGCCTGGGCCACGGCCTGCTCAGCCGCCGACTGCCACAGGCTGGGCTTCTCCCGGTACAGCAGATAGAGCCGGCTGCCCAGCTCGGGCAGAAAGGGCAGGGCCCCCCGATGGGCCCGCAGGCGGAACAGCACCCGCTGCAAAACCGCCTCTGCACCGTCCAGCTCCACCAGACCGCCCCGGCCGTCGGAGACATAGTCCCCCTGTCTCATCAAAAATTCCATTTGCTCCTCCTCACAGCCCGCCGCCGCTGCCCACGATCTCGGACACGATCTCCTCGATCAGCTTGCGCAGGGCCTTTCCGTTGACGGTCACGTCCCCCTCCAGGGCCAGTTCTCCCCGGTTGGTGAGCCGGAGCTGCGCCCGGTCCTCGCTGCTGGAAATGGACACCTCGCCGGGCTCCAGCTTCTCCTTCTGCTCCACGCCGAGGATGCAGGGCTCCTCCCGCTCGCTGCCCGCCTTCAGAACCAGCACCTGCTCCTCCAGAGCGGGCCGCCAGTGGTATCCGCCTGGGCTGTACACCTGGGTCCAGCGCCGCTCTCCCTCCAGATAGACGCCCATCTGTTCCTCCGACAGGGTCACCTGGCCCAGGTCGGCAGCCGCCTCCTCAACGGGGCGTTTTCTGCCCCGATCCGATGTCCACATCCTCCTCGCTCCTTTCACAGCACCACATTGGGCTGGGCCAGCACCAGTACGGTGCGGCTGCCCCGCTCATCCTCAGTTACCCGGGTCTCGATCACCCGGTAATTTCCATTGCGGCCCCAGCCGGTCCGCTGCAGGCGGACCAGGTCGCCGGGCTTTCCGTAGAAGGGGACCGCCACCGTCACCTCCAGCCGCTTGGCTGCGGCGGCTGAGCGGTCCAGCTGGAACTGCCCGCTGTACCGGGCCGTCTTGAAATCGCCCCGGCGGGGCAGGGTCACCACCCGGCGGCACCGGCCGCCCCTGGCGGCGAAGGCCTGGTTTTTCACCTGGGCCAGGGTCTGTCGTCTCCGGTCCCGGACCAGCACCTCGGACAGCACTCCGTACCGCCGGTCCCGGACGGTCAGGGAGGTCACCGGCACAGCGTCGGTGATCGTCAGCGTCTCGCTGTCTGTCCACCCCTTGAGGATGAGCTCTCCCCGCCGGTTAAAGCGCGGGGTGATCCCCCCGTGGAACCGGGCGAAGTCGTAGAGCACCGACCACTCGCTGCTGCCGGTGGACACGGAGAACTGATTGACTGCGGGCAGATACCCCCGCTCCGCCACCCGGATGCCGAAGGGGTACACGTGGTCCCGCAGGATGTCGTCCAGGGTGGCCGTACCGTAGTCCTGTCCCCCCGCCTCGTTGTCCAGCAGCAGGGCGGCCATGCCCCGCCCGGACAGCTCCAGGCGGGAGCCCTTGGCGTCCCACAGCAGCTCGCACTCGTCCACCACGCCGGTGAACATCCGCTCCCCCTTGTGGTCGGCAGAGAAGCCCACCCAGTCCGCCGGGTCCGCCTTCTGATCCGCGTCCCAGGGGATTTTCAGCCAGAAGCTGTCACAGGGCGTCCCCACGGTATAGCTCATCTCCCAGCTCAGGGGGACGGGCAGCCGGATCTGCTCCCCGTCCCATGTGGTCACATAGCCGGTCAATCCACCCTCACCTCATCTCCCGGATAGATCAGGTTGGGGTTTTTGATCTGGGGATTCAGCGTGATCAGCTGATAGATCCCCACCCCATAGTGCAGGGCGATCCCCCAGAGAGTCTCACCCCGCCGGACCCGGTGTACACGGCCCTTGGCCGTCCCGGAGCCCCCGCCGGCTCCTCCTGCCCCGCCGGGGCCGCCGCTGTGCTCGGGGCGGATCACCTGACCGCTGTATCGGTCGGTGTCCTCCCAGAAGGTAAAGGAGTAGCGCACATAGTCCGGTCTGGGCTCCTGCTCCAGCCTCAGCTCCACAAAATAGGCGTTGGCCGTCTGCCACAGGGGGTGGGTCAGCAGCCCCGGCCCCTCCTCGTAGAAGGTGTTGGCCAGGGCGCCGAACTGGGCGTAGGCGTCTCTGCCCACAAATTCCCCCTGCCCCCGCATCACGCGCCTGGTCCGGCCCAGGTCCTGCAAGTGGTAGGTCCCGAAGGGCACCTTGTTTACTGCCACCTTCCGCTCGTAGTCGATGGAGTAGATCCTGGGATTGTGGGGCCAGGTAAACCCCTTATAGCGCATAGGCGCCAGTCTCATTGCCATCCCCCCTTAAAATAGCGTGAACCCGCAGTCGTAGCGGCGGGCATCCCGCTCAAAGGCCCGGTCCACCTGTCTGACCTGGTCCTGCGCGGCCATCCGTTCCCCCGGCTTGGGCAGGGAGAGCCCCCTGCTCTCCCCCGCCGTTTGGGCGGGCAGACTGGGCACACTCCCCAGCCGGCTGGCCCGCTCCACCTGGCGGGCCAGCGCGCCGGACCCTCTGCTGTGCTGTGTCTCCGGCTCCGGCATGGGCCCCAGCTGGACCGTCTCCACCGCTGCCGGGTCTGCGGGCCGCTCTGCGGTCCTCTGCTCTTTTCTGCTGAGGGGCCGGACCCGCTCCAGCCCCTCCTGCATCAGGCCGATCTGCTTCTCCAGCTCTTTGCCGGACTGCTCTGCGGGCCGTTCCCCCCGCCCGGCGGGCTCTGTCTGTGCCTGCGCTTCGGCTTCTGTCTGCCCCTCCTCTGGCCGGGCCGTCTCCCGGGCCTGCTCCTCCTGGGGGGCTGCCGCCCTCCGGGGCAGGAGGGCAGAGAGTGCGTTCTCCCACTCCTCCTGCTCCTCGTCGGTCAGGGACATCAGCTCATCCAACAGATCTGTCATACTCCGCCGCCCTCCTTCAGGCTGAGATACCGCTCCATATCAAAGCTCTCGTTGACCTGGACCGCGCTGTCCTGGTGCAGGGCTCCGCATCGGGGGCACCGCTCCTCCTCCGCCTGGGCCCGGCAGGCGGGACACAGCCGGTCCAGCTCCTCCTCGTCGTCCAGCAGCTGATTGACCAGACACCACAGGTAGTCCCGGTCCTTCATTCTCCGCACACGCTCCTCCATGGGCAGCGCTCCGAACTGCTTGAGGACCCGCCAGCGCAGCCGCCCCTCCTGGTCGGCACTCAGTTTTTTTTTACGTTCTCCAGGGCCTGTTCGTTCAGAGACAGGCCGGGATTCTCCTCCCGGTCAAAGGTGCGCCACTTCTGGCTGAGGGCGGCGATCTCCCCCACCGTCAGTCCGGCCAGCACCGCCCGGCCGCTGTCAAACAGGGGCTTACCCTCCCGCTCCAGGGCCCGGGCCAGCAGGCAGGCGTTGGCGCACAAAGCCCGCTCCCGCTCCTCCCGGACCATCTCGATGGCCTCCCGGCGTGCCTCCAGCACCTCCAGTGCGGACAGCAGGCGCAGGGTCATGCCGTTGTCCAGGTCCATGTGGTCCCGCCCGGCCAAAATCGACTGTACCATGTTACGCCTCCATTTCGATGCGCTTGGCGGCCACAATGGTCACCTTCTCCACCACCATGTTGCCCAGGGTGCCCGCCTCGCCGATGCTGCTCCACTGGCAGTTGGAGTAGATAATCTTCCGGTCGGGCTTGCAGATGACCAGGGAAAAATCGCTCAGGGTGTAAAAATCCAAGCCGTCCCGGATGGCCTCGTCGGTGGCGTACAGCCGGGTCAGCTCCAGGGTGTGGACCGTCTGTCCCTGCACCGTGGCCACGGGCTCCGCCTCGCCGAAGGCCTCCACAGCCCGGCTGGTCTTGGACGCCTTGGAGGTGTAGCTCTGGACCACCGCCACCTTGGTGCCGTTTACCTCCAGATAGATGTCGCTGCTGGTAGGAAATCCTGCAATACTCATGCTCTACCTCCTCCCTCAGACCGCAATGTGGGCCTTGAGCCAGATCTGGTTCAGGCCGTGGGCCACTGTGAAGGAGAACTCCACCAGACAGACCGTGGGGTTGTCCGGGTCGGCGGCCACGTTCACCCCGTCATAGCCTGTGATGATCTCCCGGGCCAGCTTGTTCTCCAGCTCCAGCACCACCTGGGCGCGGATGCTGCCCCGGGTCTGCTGGGTGTTCTTGCTGCGCTGGAAGCGGTTTTTCAGCGCGGCGCGGATGGAGGGGATCACGTCGTCCACCACCAGAATGGTGGACAGCTCTCTCCAGGTGTTGTCCGCCGTGCCGTCTGTGGTGGTCCGGGTGGTCACGCCCCGCACCACCGAGGTCTGTCCGCCGGTGCGCTCCACCGCCGTCACGCCGCCCTTCAGCAGCACATCCAGGGTGTTGTCGTCATATCGGCACTCCAGGCCGGTCAGACCGTGGAGCACCGCTCCGCCCAGGGGGACGGCGGGGTCCCGCTCTCCGGCGATGGCGCCGGCCACCGCCGCCGCCACAGTCAGGCCGGACATACCCTGACCCTGTCCATCGGCCCCGCCGGGGCTGACCAGCACCACGCGCTCGCTGTTCAGGGCCTTGGCCCGGGTCACCAGGGCCTGGGGCTGTTCCCCGGCGGCCCCGGCCACCACGGCGATGCGCTCCAGTCTGGTCTTGGATGCCTCCTGTACGGCGTCCCGCAGGGCCTGCTGCACCGTCTGATCGGTGCTGCCGCAGATCACCACCTGGATGTCCTCCATGGCCCCCATCTGGGCAAAGGCCTCAGCGTAATCCTTTTCGGCGGCCACAGGCAGAGCCACCACCTTGGCCGCGCCGTTTCTCAGCGCCAGGGCGATCAGGGCAGTCATGTCCTCCTTACCGCTGCTGCCAAAGGCAGTCACCGCCTGTTCCACACTGGTGACCACCACCGGCTCCTTGGCCTTGGCCGTGGTGTTCACCGCCACCAGGCCCACCGTTTTGCGTCCGTCGCTCCCGCTGATTACCGAGGATGCGTCATACTCCGAATAGACCCCCGGCCGCTCATGGCTCGTTACGCTCACTGTCTCATTCCTCCTCGAATCTCAAAGTCCACAAATGCGCCGCCGGGCTGGGCTACCGCATAGAGGTAGGCCCGGTAGACCGCCTGTACCGGCCGTTTGAGCAGCCGGTCCTTGGTCTGATAGGCGGTCTCTCCGCAGCTGAATTCCTCCAGCTCCAGCCCCTCCGGTCCGCCCTGCTGGAGGGCTCCGGCCAGCTGATCGAAGGCCCGCTCCAGCGCCCCCTCGCCGGCCTGGGCATCGGCATACAGGTCCAGGCCGAAGGTCAGCTTGACCCGTTTCCCATACAGCTCCTCCCACGCTCCGCTCTCCCGGTTGAAGCGCTCACCCAGGTAGTCCTGAAAGCCGGAGGGGCCTCCCTGGCATTTCCGCAGGGAGACCGACACCACCGCCCCGGACCGGTCCAGCCGGTCCCCGTCGGGCCAGGCACTCACGGCGCTGATCTGATGCTCTGCCAGATACCGGGTCATTCTGTCCCGGATCTGGTCCATGCCCACACTCATAGGTCCTCCTTGTCCGCGGGTCTCAGCAGGGCCCACCAGTGGGACAGGCTCTGTCCCACATAGATGGGGTGGGCTCTGGTGATGAGAAACTCCCGCCCATTCCATCTGACCCGGTCCCGGCCGGCCTCCAGGGCCCGTCCGGGCTCGCCCAGGTAGAGATACTGCTCCTCCGGCCGCCGTCCCAGCGGGGTGGGCAGATACTGCTGATCGTCCTTTCGGTGATGGATCACCGGCTGTAAAAAGGCCCGGGCGGAGGCCATCTCCCCCGCCGGACCCACTTCCACAGCCTGGCCATAGCGCCGCATCACCCCGGCCACTGCGGCATCCATCATCCCCGCACCCCCTGGAAGGCAAAGTCCCGGAGCCTGCAGTAGGGCGCCATCAGCTGTCTGGCCTGCTGGCGGAGACTTCCTCCGCCCGACCTGGTCCGGATGCTCAGACCGCCGGCGGAGAAGGACTCCACCCCGGCGTTCTGTCCGCACTCCTCCAGGGCGGCCAGGGCCATCCATGCGGCCGCCACGGGGAAGGCACCGCCGCAGTCGGCGGCGGTCACCCCGGGGCGCAGCTCCCGCTCCAGCTGCTCCATGGCCATCTGGCACACCTGCTCCAGCAGCTTCTCGTCCCAGACCTCTGTGCTCATGGCCCGGACCAGCTCCACGATCTGCTGGACCATCACAGCTTCAGCACCTGGGAGGCGCCGTCAAAGAGCTTGGCGTAGCCGGTGACCGCAGTGACGGCGGCCCGCTCCAGCTGGCGGTCAATGAGCTTGTCGTACTCGATCATCACGTCGCTGCCCTGCACCATCTCCAGAGCGAAGCGCTTGTCCAGGCCGATGATGGTGTCGGCGGGCATGGCGGAGGTGCGCAGCAGGTTGGCGCCCAGGGGGGTGGACAGTCTGCCGGTGCCCTGGAAGTTCAGACCGGTCATGGGGTTCTGGAACTCGGGCAGCTTGAGCATCTTCACCATCACGTCGTTGCCCACCAGCAGGGTGTTCATCTCATAGGGGTCGAACTTGGCCCAGAAGTCCACCAGGTCCTCGTAGGTCACCGTACCGGAGGCCTTCACGTTGTGGACCTTGGCGGGGTTGTTGTTGCCATCGCCCTTCAGGATGACCTCCACGGCGTCCTCCAGCTGCTGGCGGGCGATGTGGGCGCCGATCTGGCGCAGGGTCACGGAGAACAGGTCCAGCTTCTGGCAGCGCACCGCCTCATAGCTGGCCACCAGCATACGGCCGCGCTTGCGCAGCTTCACCAGGTTGGCCTGCACCTTCACCGTGGTGCTGGGGATCTCGGCGCCCTCATCCACCTGGCGCAGGCGCTTGCTGTCGCCGCCGGCCTCGGCGGTGATGGATCGGTAGTCCATGCCGTCAAAGCGGGTGACGGCGGCGGTAATGGCGGGGAGCATGTTCTCCTCCTCCATGCCCTGGCGCACGGCTCTGGCAATGTACTCGGGGAAGAGGACGGCGGACTCAGCCGTGCGGAAGAACTTCTCCACGGCGTCGCTGCCCGCGCCCTTCACCTTGATGTCAAAGCGCTTGAGCTGGCGCTGGAAGGCGTCCATGCCCTCCAGACTGGTGCCCTTGTACTGCTCGCTGGGGTCCTGCTGCTCCAGCACCTGGGTAAAGCTGTGGCCAGCCTGCTGGTACATCCCCTTTTCCAGCTTCAAATTTTCAAACTGATAGCTCATTTGATCCGCTCCTTTCTCAAATTACAGGTACAGCACAGCGGTGCCCGCGGTGCTGTCGGTCTCGACCACCAGATACTCCCGGCTGCCGCCCGCCTTTACGCCGCCCTGGCCGTTGGCGCAGACCTTGGTGTAGCCCAGGGCAATGCTGCCGGTGGCCTTCACGGTGACAAAGCCCTTTACCTGCACACCGACAAAGGGTGCGCCGGACAGGGCCACGCCGCAGAATGCGTCGTTGTCGGAACAGGGGCCCACCTGTCCGTTGGCAGTGATCTTCACTACCTGGCCGCTCACCACGCCCTCCTGGGCGGCAAAGGTGGCCGCCACACTGTGGATGTCGTCAAAAGAAACCTGTTTCATCCCAAACTCCTCCTTTTTTAAATCAAAAACGCGCCGTCATTCCCGGACGTTTTTTTCTCTTCTCTGGCGTAGCTCAGCTGGGGCTCCTGGGCGTACCGGGCCCCGGTCCGTCCCTCAAAGGCCTGCTTCAGCTCCAGCAGCTCCCGCTCCTCCAGCTTATCGGTGATGGACTGCAGCACGGCGGTGTCCAGGCCGCTCTCCGCCAGGGCGCCCAGGCGCACCACCTCCCGGCGCAGACCGCTCAGATAGCTCCGGCCCGCCTGGGCCTCCTTCTCCAGCCGGGCCAGCTCCTCGGCGCACCGGGGGTGGCCCATAACCAGCTGGGACAGCTTGGTGTACACCATGCCCCGGCTCTTCATCACCCCGGCCTGGCGCTGGGCAGGTACGGCCACAAAGGAAAATTCATAGGCGTCGGTGGCCTCCTCCAGCTCGGCCCAGCACAGCTTGCCGCCGTACTCCTGTCCCTTCTCGTGAACACACTCACCCAGCTTGGCCCCGCAGATGGAGCACACCGCCCGGGCCACCGCGCAGCCCACGCTGACCTCTTTTTTGATGCCGCCCTCGATCTCGGCGATCAGGTCCTCATTGGCTTTGGTGCGCACCATGTAGGCGTAGCCCTTGAGGTAGCACAGGCCGTCCCCGGCCCGGGTCAGCTGACCCTTCTCCCGGACCACCTCGGTGCGGTAGATGCGGGCGGTCTGACCGGCCGCCGTCCAGGCGTGGTCAAAAATACCGCTCCGGCCCACAAACAGCTTGGCCAGCTGCTCCAGGGTCTGGGCGGGAAACCGCTCGTTGTCCCGGTCGATCTCGTTGTCGCACAACCGTACCGCGAAGGTGTAGACCTCCTCCCGGCCCAGCTTTTTGCGGCTCAGGCGGTTGATGAGCTCCATGTCCTGCTCGGTGACCGCCACACTCTGTCCCCCCTGGGACTCCTTGATGATCTTCATAGTTACTCCCCCTTGTTTTCCGTGCCGGCCTTGGCCTGGCCCATCTCTGTCTCCAGTCTCATCCGCTCCGCCTGGGCCTGATACAGCTCCGCTTTGGCCTCCTCCACGGCGTCGTGCAGGTCGATGCTGTCCCACTCCACCTCCAGCTTGGCGGAGTAGCCGTGGAGTCTGAGCCACAGGCGGCAGATCCGCTCCACCACCGGCTCCAAGCTGCGCCGGATGGCGCAGATCTCGCTGCTGAGCATGTCGGCCTGCTGAATGCTCATCCGCTCGGTGCTGGACCAGGACAGGCCCAGCATGAAGGGCGGGATGCCCGTCCGGGCGATCAGATGCTCCAGGATCTGCCGCACAGGCACCTCGCTGTCCAGCACCTGATTGTCCGCACCGATCACCTTGACCTCCACATCGCCCACGGCCACAAAGTCCCGGACGCTGCCCTGTCTGCCCGCCTGCATGGCAGCGCTCCACTCACTGGCGATCTGTCTGCACCGCTCCTGGGCGTCCAGCTGGTCCCCCTCGCCTGGCTTGCATATCACCGCAAAGCGCACATTGCCCATGCGCTCCCAGTTCTGCCCCATGGCCTGGTAGATTTTCAGCAAAATCTCCGTCAGAAAGGGCATGGACCGCAGCAGGGACACCCCGTAGGGGTTGTCCGTGTCGGGCTGGAAGGGGGTGAAGAGCAGCAGCTCCTGTCGGGGCAGAGGCTTCAGATCGCCCTGCTCATCCCGGCCGCACAGCTGAAAGTGCAGGGGGATGCTCCCCTCGCGGATCTCCACCTGCTCAGGCGGGGCGCACAGCAGGGCCGCGATCTCCCGGCCCTGTCTGTCCAGCACCATCTCTCCCACACCCCGGCCGCAGGTAAACATGCTGTCCAGATACTTGTCCAAAAAGGACTGGATACCCCTCTGTCCCCGGCCGGTGTCCACCGTGCGCAGGAACTCGTCCATTCCCTCCTGGGCGGCGGGCTCCCCGGTGCGCACACTCAGGCCGCCGCACAGCCGGACCAGCTTGATGACGGCTGCGTCCACAATGGGAACGGCCTCCCGGATGGCCCGGTACAGTGCGGCCTCGCCCTGGCTCAGGGGGGTGTAGCGGCTGAGCATCCCAAAGGGGTGCTCCCCGGTCTGACGGATCTGAACCGCCTCCCCCACCGGGCCTGATTCTTTTTTCTCAAACCATCTCATTTGCTTGTCCACCAACTCCATTTTGTTTTCCGGTATTTTCCTGTTGCTTTTCTTGCTTCGGCGGTCACGCTTTCCGGGGTTTCCATTTGGACCCCCAGAGCGGCTTCTCTTTTTCTTCATGAAGCGTCTCTTCCGTTGGCACAGTTTCAGCTCGTTTTCTCATGTCGGATCTTGTTTCGTTCGTGCAGGATTCCGCACCTCCGGACGTGCCATTCTAATTGGAACAGTTGGCAGTCAGGGCGGCGTTTCGCAGAGTCCTTAACCGGCAGCTGCCATCAGGTCTGGGCGGGTCAAAGAACACGTTCCACGCTCCCGGCGCACAACCCGCCCCGTAGGTCCCGCTCCACCACGGTGGACACAAAATACCGTATATCGTCCATGGCGTGGTCGTGTCTCCCCACCCGGCACAAGCCGTGTGGGGACCCCGGATTTATTCTCCTTGGGCGAACTGAATTCGCCCGGCGGAAATTCTCCGCTTACGCTCCGAAATTTACGGCGCTTATCGCGCCGCCCGCCCCGTGGGCGGGTCAAAGAACACGTTCCACGCTCCCGGCACAGAACCCGCCCCGTAGGTCCCGCTCCACCACGGTGGACACAAAATACCGTATATCGTCCATGGCGTGGTCGTGTTCTTTTCTGACCCGGTCCTCGCCGCCGTCCTTGTCCGCCCAGCGGTACTGGCCGAACTCCCGGATGGCGTCCTCACAGCCCTCGCAGATCACCAGTCTGCCCGCCTGCAAAAGCCTGGCCGTCTTGCGGATGCCGGAGAGCACCTCATTCTCCGCCTTTCGCACCCGCCACCCTCTGCGGCGAAGCACCTCGATAAAGCTGGCCGCCGACGGATCCACCACCACCGCCCGCAGGGCTCTGCCCCCCGCCAGCTCCTCCAGGGCGTCGGCGTACTCCTCGTCGGTCTTTTGGTCGTGTCTGGCCCGGGAGTCGTAGTAATACTCCTTCACCCGGTACCAGGTGTCCCCCTGTCTGCCCCACAGCCCCATGGAGGTGGGGTTCACCGTGCCGTAGTCACAGGAGACATACCACTCCTCCCACGCCCCGCCCGGGACCGGCCGGACCATCTCCCCCCGGAAAAAGTCATAGACCAGTCCCTGGGCGGCCACCCACTCTCCCAGGACGAACCGCTGATAAAATGTCCCCTGAAAGAGGGTCTGGTACCGCTGGCGGATCTCCGGGGTCAGCCCCGGATTGTCCTCCATGGAGAAGGGGATGCGCAGGGCCTTCCGCTCCTCCGCCTTCAGGATCCAGTTCCGGTAGAACCAGTGCCCCGGCCCCTCCGGGTTGCAGCTCATCCAGATCCGGCTCCCCGCCACCGAGCACCGGGCGCAGGCCTGCTCCACAAAGCTCTCTGGCATCAGGGCGGCCTCGTCCAGCAGCACCCCGGCCAGGGTGATGCCCTGGATCAGGCCCGCCGAGCCCTCGTCCTTGCCGCCAAAGAAGTAGAAGGTGTTCTCCCGGCCGCCCAGCCGGACGGCCATCCGGTTTCGGGTGATCCCGCCGCAGTCCAGCCCCAGGGCCTCCAGCAGGGGTCTGGAGGGCTCCAGCAGGTTCCGCTGCACCCCCTGAATGGTCTTGCCGCACAGGGCAAAGGACTTGCCCTCAAAGGTGGTCATGGCCCACAGGAAGAAGGACAGGGTCAGACACAGGGTCTTTCCGCTGCGCACCGCCCCGTCACAGATCAGGACCTGGTATCCCCGGTCCGGCGATCCGGGCTGCCACCACCGCAGCACACGGCGCTGTTTCGGTGAAAATCTCATTGTTCTGTCTCATCATCCCCTCCGGACAGCTGCCGCAGCAGCTGCTGGGCGGGGTCCTCCCGACACAGCTCAAGCATGCGCTCCACCATTTTCATCCGGTCGATGAACTTCACCTCCACCGCACCGTTGCCCGCCCGTTTGAATTCGGTCAGGGCGGTCAGATCCATGCCGTCGATCAGGTCACGGTCCTCCTGCTCCAGGAAAGCCAGCTTCACCGCGTCGTTCACTCTGGCCTGAGACAGCCGGTACATCTGGCGTCTCAGCTTGTCCATGATGTCCCTGTTTTTCTCCTCGCTCACCAAATCCCTCCCCAATACCGGGCGGATGTGTAGAAAAAGTTGCACGTTCCGGTCCACGCAGAGGGATATTTTCGGATTTTTTATGGCAGCCAGAAAAAAATACCGCTTTTTCTTCCGCATAGAAGTCATTTCTCCGTCACATGCTTAGAAAAGAACTTATATTTGGAGGCATCTCTATGAATCGTCTGCTCTCGTTTTTTCTGGTCGGCGCTCTGCTGATCACCGGGGTCTCGGCCGCTCCGCCCACACAGCCCGCCGCTGACCCACTCTCCCTCTCCGCCGGCTCAGCCCTTCTGATGGAGAAGGAGACCGGCTCCATCCTCTATGAAAAAAATGCGCACCAGAAGATGGAACCGGCCAGCGTCACAAAGATTATGACCCTTCTGCTCATCATGGAGGCGGTGGACGCTGGCCGGCTCTCCCTGGACGACCAGGTCACCGTCTCAGCCAATGCGGCCGGTATGGGCGGCTCCCAGGTCTATTTGAAGGAGGGGGAGCAAATGGCCGTGGGTGAGCTCATCAAATGTATCACTGTGGTGTCCGGCAACGACTGTGCCGTGGCCATGGCTGAGCATCTGGCGGGCAGTGAGACCGCCTTTGTGGCCCGGATGAACCAGCGGGCCCAGGAGCTGGGTATGAAGGACACCACCTTTGTCAACTGCACCGGGCTGCCGGTCCAGGGCCACCAGACCTCGGCCCACGACATCGCCCTCATGTCCCGGGAGCTGATTCTGAACCACCCCGCCATCCGCCAGTACACCACCATCTGGATGGACTCCATCCGGGGCGGCACCTTTGGTCTGACCAACACCAACCGGCTGATCCGCTTCTACCCCGGTGCCACCGGTCTGAAAACCGGCTCCACCGACTCCGCCCGCTACTGCCTGTCGGCCACCGCCGAGCGGGACGGCATGGAGCTGATCGCCGTGATCCTGAAGGCCCCCACCTCGGCCCAGCGCTTTGAGGATGCCAAGTCTCTGCTGGACTACGGCTTCGCCCGCTACACCCTTGCTGACGTCTACCCCGAGTCCCCTCTGCCCCCGGTGGAGGTGGTGCTGGGTACCATCAGCCACGTCCAGCCCCAGCTGTCCCGTCCCTGCCGTCTGCTGGTGGAGAAGGAGCTGGCGGGCAGCATTGAGACCAGGCTCACTCTGGCCGAAAATGTGGAGGCCCCCGTGGAGGAGGGCCAGACTCTGGGCCAGCTGGATGTCTATGTGCAGGGGGAGCGGCGGGACTCCATCCCCATCCTCTCCGCGCAGGCGGCAGACCGGCTGACCATCCCCGGGATCTACCTGCGGATGCTCCGCCAGCTGTTTATGGCAGGACACTGATTTTCGCCCGCGCAGGACTTCCAGATTTATACAGAACTTCCAATGCGGCAGCGGACGGGGCTCTCCGTGTCAGTGAGAGGCCCGTCCGTTTTTCCTGCACTTTTCCGATTTTTTTCTTCTCTGTTTTCCGCTGTACAGCACCCCGGGATCCGATATCCGGAAATTTTTTATCGGCTCAAAAATTTTTTACAGCCTCTCCTGACCGCCTTGGACAGCCTCCTTTTTATTTCCTTTTCCCTTGACGCGCCCTGGAAAGCGTTGTATAATTTATATAAAATATTTCCATCTATACGATACTTCCCTCCCCTTTTTCGACAATTTTACTCAGAAAAAATAGACCGAGGTGTTTCGATTGGTACATAATTATGATTATTTATCCTCCTACGACCTGTATTTAGAGCAGGAGGCCTTCTCCGAGGGCCGCAGTACCCATGCCTGGCGCTGCTTCGGCTCTCACGCTGCCACTTCTGAGGATGGAACCAAAGGTTATCTGTTCCGCGTATGGGCGCCCAATGCCCCCATGGTCTCTGTGATCGGCGACTTCAATGGCTGGAATAAAGATGCCACTCCCATGACCAAGCTGGAGGGTGGTATCTGGGAGGTTTTTGTTCCCGGACTGCACCAGTATGACTCCTATCAGTACGCCATCCACACCACCGAGCGGGAGTGCGGCTTTATCGGCAAGTCGGATCCCTACGGCTTCCATGCCGCCACCCGCCCTGACATCTCCACCAAGATCTACGATCTGGACGAGAACCGGTACCAGTGGGGCGACCAGGACTGGCTGGACTACCGGGCCAAGAATCCCCCCTACCACCGCCCCATGAATATCTATGAGTGCCACCTGGGCTCCTGGCGCCGCACCGGCGACGGCAACTTCCTCTCCTATCGGGACACCGCCTCCTACCTGGTGCCCTATCTGAAGGAGATGGGCTATACCCATGTGGAGTTCCTCCCTGTCACCGAGCACCCCCTGGACGACTCCTGGGGCTATCAGTGTACCGGCTATTTTGCCGCCACCAGCCGCTTCGGCGTCCCCGACGACCTGAAGTACCTCATCGACCAGCTCCACCAGGCCGGGATCGGCGTCATCATGGACTGGGTCCCCGCCCACTTCCCCAGAGACGCCTTCGGTCTTTATAAGTTCGACGGCACCCCCACCTACGAGTATGCCGACCCCCGCAAGGGCGAGCATGCCGACTGGGGCACCAACGTCTTTGACCTGGGCCGCAGCGAGGTCCGCTCCTTCCTGTTTTCTTCCGCCATGTTCTGGCTTGAGGAGTACCACATGGACGGACTGCGGGTGGACGCCGTCAGCTCCATGCTCTATCTTGACTACGGCCGCAAGGACGGCGAGTGGATGCCCAACGTCAACGGCGGCAATGAAAATCTGGAGGCCATCGACTTCTTCCAGAAGCTGAACACCGCCATTTTTGCCGCCCACCCCGACGTGCTGATGATCGCCGAGGAGTCCACGGCCTGGCCCAAGGTGACCCACCCTGTGGATCAGGGCGGTCTGGGCTTCAACTTCAAGTGGAACATGGGCTGGATGAACGACATCTGCCACTACATCAAGATGGACCCCTATTTCCGTCAGTTCAACCACCGGGATATCACCTTCTCCCTGGTCTACGCCTTCGCGGAGAACTACATCCTGCCTCTGTCTCACGACGAGGTCGTCCACATGAAGGGCTCTTTCTTTGGAAAAATGCCCGGTGATGACCCCATGAAGTTCGCCGGTGTGCGCGCCTTCTACACCTACATGATGACCCATCCGGGCAAGAAGCTCACCTTCATGGGCACCGAATTTGCCCAGTGGAACGAGTGGCACTTCGAGTACTCTCTGGACTGGCACCTGCTGCAATATGACCGCCACCGCCAGACTCAGGAATTTTTCAAGGATATGAACGCCTTCTACCTCCAGCAGCCCGCGCTGTGGGAGCAGGACGACTCCTGGGCCGGCTTCCAGTGGCTGTGCGCCGATGACAACCAGGCCAACACCGTGGCCTTTATGCGTCTGGATCAGGCCGGCAAGCCCATTATCGTGGTGTGCAACTTCTCCCCCGAGCACCGCAAGGGCTACCGGGTGGGTGCGCCCTTCGCCGGCACCTGGACTCCCATCTTCAACACCGACTCCGCCAAGTATGGCGGCGAGGGCCTGGGCGATACCGCCGCGCTGAAAACCGAGAAGGTCCCCTGCCACGATCAGGAGCAGTCCCTGGTCATCGACCTGCCCCCCATGGGTGCCATGATCTACCGCTGCTCCCGCAAGACGCCCGTCCGTAAGCCCCGGGCCAAGAAGGCCGAGGCCGAGCCGGCTGCCGAGACGCCGGTGAAGGAGAAGAAGGCCGCCCCCAAGAGGGCTGCCAAAACCACCAAGGCCGCCAAGGCCAAGGCTGTTGAGGAGGGCGAGTCCGTCTCTCTGCCCGTCAAGGACGAGTCTGTCAAGACTCTGGCTGTCAAGGAGAAGAAAACCACAGCGCTGAAGAAGAAGGAGCCTGCCAAGACCCCTGCGGTCAAGGAGAAAAAGACCACCGCCCTGAAAAAGAAGGAGCCCGTCTCTGTCCCCGCTGTCAAGACGGAGTCCAAGCCCGTCGAGACTCCCGCTCCCAAGGCGGAGGAGAAACCAGTCGAGGCTCCCGCCCCCAAGGCGGAGGAGAAGCCCGCTGAAACTCCCGCACCTGTGATTGAGGAGGGATCTTCCAAGTCTGCGGTGGAAGCCGCCCGGAATGCCAAGGCAGCCCGCGCAAAAAAGAAAAAGGCCAGCCGGGGCAAGAAGAAATAAGGATTTTCTACCGATTGCAGCATGCAATTTAAAATAGTCCAGAGGTGAATTGCTATGAAAAAGGAAGTTGTAGCTATGCTGCTGGCTGGCGGACAAGGCAGTCGTCTGTACGCCCTCACCAGCCATGTGGCTAAGCCCGCCGTCCCCTTCGGCGGCAAATACCGTATCATTGATTTTCCCCTGTCCAACTGTGTCAACTCCGGGATCGACACCGTGGGTGTGCTCACCCAGTACCGTCCCCTGGAGCTGAACAGCTACATTGGCTCCGGTCAGCCCTGGGATCTGGACCGGTCTGACGGAGGCGTACATATTCTCCCCCCCTATATGAGAGAGGGCGATCAGGGTACCTGGTATAAGGGGACCGCCAATGCCATCTATCAGAACATCGGGTTCCTGGATCTGTATGACCCTGAGTATGTGGTCATTCTGTCCGGCGACCATATCTATAAAATGGATTATTCCGACATGGTGGACGCCCACAAGAAGAGCGGCGCCGCCTGCACCATCTCGGTGCTGGAGGTTTCCATAGAGGAGGCCAAGCGCTTCGGCATTATGAACGTGGACGAGAACGACCAGGTCTACGAGTTTGAGGAGAAGCCCCCCCAGCCCAAGAGCAATCTGGCCTCTATGGGCATCTACGTCTTTACCTGGTCCAAGCTGCGCCAGTACCTCATCGACGACGAGGCCGATCCCGCCTCCTCCAACGACTTCGGCAAGAACATCATCCCCAGTATGCTTGCTGCCGGCGAGAAGCTGATGGCCTATCGCTTCCACGGCTACTGGAAGGACGTGGGCACCATCAACTCCCTGTGGGACGCCAATATGGATATGCTGGCCCCCAACAGCAGCATGGATCTCTACGATACCAGCTGGCCCATTTACGCCCGCTCCCCCATCCGTCCGCCCCATGTCACCGGCCCCAAGGCCACCCTGTCCCACTCTCTGGTAACCGGCGGCAGCGTGATCGACGGCAACGTGGAGAACTCGGTGCTCTTCCACTCGGTCAGGGTGGAGGAGGGCGCCAATGTGGAGTACTCCATCCTGATGCCCGGCGCGGTGGTCAAGGCCGGCGCCAAGGTGTCCTACGCCATTGTGGCGGAACATGCGGTCATCGAGGCGGGTGCCCAGGTGGGTGCCGCCCCCAACGGCCAGGAGGACTGGGGGATCGCCGTGGTGGCCAGCGATGTCACCATCGGGGAAAAGGCGGTCGTGGCCCCCAGTGCCATGATCCGCGAAGATGTGAAAGGAGGTGAGCGGGCATGAATGACCTGCACGGAATCCTGTTCGCCTACCACGCTGACGCCAACCTGGGTGAGCTGACCCGCCACCGCAATACCTGCTCCCTGCCCTTTGGCGGCCGGTATCGCCTGGTGGACTTCATGCTCTCCAACTATGTAAACGCCGGCATCACGGATGTGGGTCTTATCGTCCACGAGCGCTATCAGTCCCTGCTGGACCATGTGGGCTCCGGGAAGGACTGGGACCTGAGCCGCAAGCACGGCGGACTGCGCATCCTGCCCCCCTTCGGCTACTCCGAGCGGGACAACGGCGAGTACCGGGGCAATATGGAGGCCCTGGCCGGTGTGTATACCTACCTTCAGAACATCCGCCAGGACTATGTCATCATGGGCTGGGGCGATATGGCTGTCAATCTGCCCGTGGCCCAGGTGTTCCAGCAGCATCTGGAGTCCCAGGCCGACATCACCCTGATCTGCACCAACAGCACCAAGGGCGCTCCCCGCAGCACCACCTATATCTCCGTAGGCGAGGACGGCCGGGTCTCCGACCTCTCCGTCAATCCCCCCGCGGCGGATTCGGAGGACTGCCTGGAGTCCCTGGAGACTTATATCATCTCCAAAAAGCTGCTGCTGGATATGGTGGATTACTGCTCCGCCCACAATATCCATAACTTCGGCCGCGGCGTACTGCTGCCCCGCCTGAAAACGCTGAAGGTGGTGCCCTACCTCCACAGCGGCTATGTGGCCCGTTTCCGCTCGGCCAGCAGCTATTTTGAAAATTCTATGGATCTGCTGGACCCCGCTGTCCGGGACGATCTCTTCAATCCCGACCGCCCCATCCTCACCAAGGACCACTCCAACCCCTCCACCTACTACGGCCCCGGCTCCAGAGCTGTCAACTCCCTGGTATCGGACGGCTGCTTCATTGAGGGCACTGTGGAAAACTCCATTCTCTCCCGCGGCGTCATTGTGGAGGCCGGTGCCAAGGTGTCCAACAGTGTGCTGATGCAGGGCACAGTGGTCCGCTCCGGCGCCTCCCTGTCCTATGTGATTACCGAGAAGAATGTCCATATCAACCAGGACCGCATGCTCATGGGCCACTCCACCTACCCTCTGGCCATTGCCAAGGGCTCTATTGTCTGATCCGGTCTGTGTGCAGTGTACATCATCTCTGGGGGGCGGGGCAGTACCTCGCCCCCCGGGAACAGTTTACTTCCCTGTTTCGGGAAGTCAGAAAGGAATCACTATGAAGATCTTGTTTGCTTCCTCCGAGGTAGCCCCTTTCATCAAAACCGGCGGACTGGCTGACGTGGCCGGCTCCCTGCCCGGCGCTCTGGCCGCGCTGGGCCACGAGGTCAAGGTCATTCTGCCTCTGTACGAGAGCATCGGTGAGAATTGGCGCAGCCAGATGACCTTCCTGAAATACTTTGACGTCACCCTCGCCTGGCGGCATGTGTACTGCGGCATTTTCCAGCTGGAGCGCGGCGGTGTGACCTACTGGTTTGTGGACAACGAGTACTACTTCAAGCGCGCCCAGATCTACGGCCACTTTGACGACTGCGAGCGCTTCGCCTTCTTCTCCCGCGCCGTGATCGAGACGCCCGGCCAGCTGGACTGGGCCCCTGATATCATCCACTGCAACGACTGGCAGACCGCCGCTGTCCCCATCTATCTGCTGGAGGAGAAATACCGCATCCCTCAGCTGGGCGGGGCCAGGAGCGTGTTCACCATCCACAACATCGAGTACCAGGGCCGCTACGGCGACCAGGTGCTGGAGGATGTGCTGGGTCTGAATCACAGCTACTTCAACGAGGGCATGCTGGCCTTCCATGACGATGTGAACCTGGTCAAGGGCGCCATCATGGCCTCCAACTACGTCACCACCGTCTCCCCCACCTACGCCGAGGAGCTGCGCCTGCCCTTCTACGCCCACGGGCTGGCTGGCGTCATCAACGAGCAGCATGGCAAGATCCAGGGCATCCTGAACGGCATCGACGTGGATCTCTACGATCCCGCCAAGAACCCGGATATCCCCTGCAACTTCACTGCTGCCTCCCCCGCCAAGGGCAAGGCCGCCTGCAAGCTGGCTCTCCAGAAGGCGGTGGGTCTCCAGGAGAATCCGGATACGCCCATCATCGCCTGCGTCTCCCGTCTGGTGGGACACAAGGGCTTCTCCCTGGTCACGGACGTCCTCCATCAGATCATGGAGATGAACGTCCAGATGGTGGTGCTGGGCACCGGTGAATACCAGTATGAGGAGGCCTTCCGCAGCGCCCAGAACTGGTATCCCGGCCGCTTCTCCGCACAGCTGGCCTACTCCGCCCCCCTCTCCAACCAGATCTACGCCGGAGCCGATCTCTTCCTCATGCCCTCCGTCTCCGAGCCCTGCGGCCTGAGCCAGATGATCGCCATGCGCTACGGCACCGTGCCTATCGTCCGGGAGACCGGCGGCTTGAAGGACACAGTATTCCCCTACAACAAGTTTGAAGGGACCGGCCGTGGCTTCACCTTCTCCGACATCAACGCCAACGACATGCTTTGGGTGATCCGCGAGGCGGTAGCCCTCTACTTCGACAATAAGGCCGCCTGGAAGGGCCTTCAGAAAGAGGATATGACGGCTGACTTCTCCTGGAACAACTCCGCAAAGCAATATCTGGAGATCTATCAGCGCATCCTGGGCTGACTGTGATATTCCCAAATCCGTCCCTCTGTCCAAGTGGGACGGATTTTATATTTTATTCTCATTTTTGTCACAAATATCGCGGGTTTTGCGTCAAAAATATTCACTTCCCTTTGTTTTACAGTAATTGACTGGTACCGGAAAATCTGCTACAATGTAGTCCCACGCTGCAAAGTATTTTAGCGCCGCGTGGCAAATTTTAATTACGATACGGGAGGCATACTGCATGGCTGAATATACGAAGGCCCAGCTTACCGAGCTCATCATAGGAAAGTTAAACCGCAGTTTTGGACGCAGTGTGGATGACGCCACACCGCTGCACATGTTCAAGGCCTGTGCCCTGGTCCTGCGTGACATCATGGCACAGCATCAGATGGAGACCTCGAATCAGGTCTGGGAGAAGCAGGAGCGCCAGGTCCACTACCTGTCCCTGGAGTTCCTGATGGGCCGCTCTCTGGAGAAGAACGCCTATAACCTGGGTCTGCTGGACACTCTGACCGAGACCCTGGAGGACCTGGGCTTCTCCGCCGCCGACCTGTTCGAGACCGAGCCCGACGCCGGTCTGGGCAACGGCGGCCTGGGCCGTCTGGCGGCCTGCTACCTGGACTCTCTGACCACCCAGGAGATCCCCGCCACCGGCTACTCCATCTGCTATGAGCTGGGTATCTTCAAGCAGAAGATCATTGACGGCAAGCAGGTGGAGCTGGCTGACAACTGGCTGGGTCTGGGCGACGCCTGGCTCATCCCCAAGATGGACGAGGTGGAGGAGGTCCGGTTCGGCGGCCACATCGAGGACAACTGGGTCAACGGCCAGAACAAGCCCAAGCATGTGGGCTACACCGCCGTGCTGGCCATTCCCCGCGATATGGAGATTGCCGGATACAAGACCAACCATACCAACACCCTGCGTCTGTGGGACGCCAAGAGCCCCGCGCCGGTGGATATGTCTCTCTACTCCCGCGGCGAGTATCTGAAGGCGGTGGAGCAGCAGGCCATGGCCGAGGTCATCGCCAAGGTCCTCTATCCCGACGACAACCACTACGAGGGCAAGTCTCTGCGCCTGAAGCAGCAGTATTTCTTTGTGTCTGCCACAGCCCAGTCCATTGTGCGTCAGCACCGTGCCCAGTACGGCACCCTTCGCAACTTCCACCAGAAGCACGTCATCCAGATCAACGACACCCACCCCACCCTGGTCATCCCCGAGCTGATGCGCATTCTGCTGGACGTGGAGGGCTACACCTGGGACGAGGCCTGGCACATCGTCACCCACACCGTCTGCTACACCAACCACACTGTCCTGGCCGAGGCCCTGGAGCGCTGGCCTCAGAACCTGATTGAGACCCTGCTCCCCCGTATCTGGGAGATCCTGAAGGAGATCGCCAGCCGCTACCAGCGGGAGCTGGAGGGCTACTTCGGCGGCGATATGAACCGTGTGTCCCGCATGGCCATTATCTGGGGCGGCGAGGTCCGCATGGCCAACCTGTGCATCTGTGCCTGCCAGGCCGTCAACGGCGTCTCCGCGCTGCACACGGAGATCCTGAAGCAGGACGTGTTCCACGATGCCTATCTGCGCCAGCCCGATAAGTTCAAGAACGTGACCAACGGCGTGGATCACCGCCGCTGGCTGGCTCAGGTCAACCCCAAGCTGGATGCCCTGATCCAGGACTGCACCGGCAACGACAAGTATCTGCTCCACCCCGAGGCCATCCGCGACCTGGAGAAGTTCCAGAAGGATAAGTCCGTCCTGAAGCAGCTGGAGGCCATCAAGCTGGAGAACAAGCGCAAGTTTGCCGGCTACGTGGGCCGTGAGAGCGGTGTGATGCTGAACACCGACGCCATCTTCGACGTCCAGGTCAAGCGTCTGCACGAGTATAAGCGCCAGCTGCTCAACGTGCTGCACATCATCTCCCTCTATCAGAAGCTGCACGACGAGCCCAATGCCGAGTTTACCCCTCAGACCTTCCTCTTCGGCGCCAAGGCTGCGCCCGGCTACCATGTGGCCAAGGAGATCATCCAGCTCATCAACTCCCTGGCCGCACAGATCAGCAATGATCCCATCTGCAAGGACAAGCTCCAGGTGGTTTTCCTGGAAAACTACCGCGTCTCCCTGGCCGAGAAGCTGATGCCCGCCTCTGAGCTGTCCGAGCAGATCTCCACCGCCGGCAAGGAGGCTTCCGGCACCGGCAATATGAAGTTTATGATGAACGGCGCTCTGACCATCGGCACCCTGGACGGTGCCAATGTGGAGATGCACCAGCAGCTGGGCGACGAGAACATCTTCCTCTTCGGCCTCACTGCCGACCAGGTCAATGACCTGCGCAATCAGGGCTATCACCCCCTGGATTACTACCAGCGCAATCAGACCATCAAGCGGGTCGTGGACCAGCTGTCCTCCGGGTTCAGCGACGGCAGCTCCTATGCGGATCTGGCCAAGCGCCTGCTCTTCGGAGCCGGCGGTTCTCCCGCGGATGAGTACTTCCTGCTGGCCGATTTCGACAGTTACAGCCAGGCCCACCGCCGTGCGCTGGAGGTCTATGCCAACCGCGAGCAGTGGAACCGCATGTCCCTCATCAATATCGCCCGTTCCGGCATCTTTGCGGCCGACCGGTCCATCCAGGACTATGCCCATACCATCTGGAACGTGCCCACCCGCAACGACTGAATGTTCTGAAACACAGAGAGGGCGTCCCCAATGGGGACGCCCTCTTCCTGCGCTCTGTGTATGAGCACAAAAAACTCCCGGTCCTGTTGGACCGGGAGTTTTTTATCTTGATTCGATGTTCGCCCGAATTACACCAGCTGGATGATAGCCATCTCAGCGGCGTCACCGCGGCGGGGCCCGATCTTGACGATGCGGGTGTAGCCGCCGTTGCGCTCAGCATACTTGGGGCCGATCTCGTCGAACAGCTTCTTGGCCACATCCTCCTTGGTGATGAAAGCCAGAGCCTGACGATAGGAAGCCAGGTTGTTGTGCTTAGCCAGGGTGATCATCTTCTCAGCCACGGGAGCAACCTCCTTGGCGCGAGTCAGGGTGGTCTTGATCTGGCCGTTCTCCAGCAGATAGGTGACCATAGCGCGCAGCATGGCCTTACGGTTATCGCTGGTACGACCCAGCTTACGGTTCTTCAGAGACATTTTTGTGCACTCCTTCGACCTCGCGTGGCGAGATCTGATTAAATTCGTTCAGCGGGCAGAGCCCGGGGCACCCCGAGGGGACAGCGAGCGCTGTATGGGAGGAGGAACGTTACATACCCTCCGCATTGTCCCTGAGCGGTGAAAAGACCGCTCAATTCTCCTCGCTGGCCAGGGACAGGCCCATCATAGCCAGCTTGTTGACTACCTCTTCCAGGGACTTGCGGCCCAGGTTGCGGACCTTCATCATCTCTTCCTCCGTCTTGGAGATCAGATCCTCGACGGTGTTGATGTTGGCACGCTTCAGGCAGTTGAAGGAACGGACGGAGAGATCCAGCTCCTCGATAGTCAGCTCCAGCACCTTGTCGCGCTGTGCCTCGGCCTTCTCCACCACAGTGGACCGATTGCCCATGGTCTCGGACAGGTCGGTAAACAGGGTGAAGTGGTCGCACAGGATACGGGCGCCCAGAGAGACGGCGTCACGGGCGTCGATGGTCCCGTTGGTCCAGACCTCCAGCGTCAGCTTGTCATAGTCGGTAGCGTCACCCACGCGGGTGTTCTCTACCGTATAATTGACCTTGCGGACGGGGGTGTAGATGGAGTCAACAGGAATCACACCGATGACGGTCTGAGCCGTCTTGTTCCGATCGGCGGGGACATAGCCGCGGCCGTGGGACAGGGTCAGCTCCATATTGAGCACAGCGTCAGGGCCCAGGGTAGCAATGTGAAGATCGGGATTGAGGATCTCCACATCGCTGTCAGCCTTGATGCTGCCGGCAGTGACCTCGCACTCGCCGCTGGCCTCGATATAGACGGTTTTCACCGTCTCACAGTGCAGCTTGGCGATGATGCTCTTGATGTTGAGGACGATCTCGGTGACGTCCTCCTTCACGCCGGGGATGGTGGAAAACTCATGCTGCACGCCGGCGATCTTAATGGAGGTCACCGCGGTGCCAGGCAGAGAGGACAGCAGAATCCGCCGCAGGGAGTTGCCCAGGGTGGTTCCGTAGCCGCGCTCCAGGGGCTCCACAACGTACTTGCCGTAAGAGGGGTCGCCAGGATTTTCCACACATTCGATGCGGGGCTTTTCGATTTCTACCATATGCTATGATACCCTCCTTTTCTCGGTGGCGGTGGCCCGCCACGTCATTCAGCTCACCAATATCTGAGGGCTTCCTAAGCAGATTACTTAGAATACAGCTCGACGATGAGGTGCTCTTCCACGGGGAAGTCGATGTCGTCACGCATAGGCATAGCGACAACCTTGCCCTGGAGGGAATCCTTGGTGCGGTCCAGCCACTTGGGCACGTTCACCTGAATGGCGTCCTCGCCCAGCAGGCGCTTAAACTTGACGGAAGCGCGGCTCTTCTCACGAACCTCGATCACGTCGCCCACCTTCACCAGGAAGGAGGGGATGTCCACGCGCTGGCCGTTGACAGTGAAGTGACCGTGGGTCACCAGCTGACGGGCCTCGCGGCGGGTCATGGCAAAGCCCAGACGATACACGACGTTGTCCAGGCGGCGCTCAATCAGAGTCAGCAGGTTCTCGCCGGTCTTACCAGCCATGCGGGCAGCCTTCTCGTAATACATACGGAACTGCTTCTCCATGATGCCGTAGACAAACTTGACCTTCTGCTTCTCGGTCAGCTGCAGAGCGTACTCAGACTGCTTTCTGCGCATCTGACCCTTGGGGTTGCGGTTGGTATCCTTCTTAGCATAGCCCATGGCGGCGGGGGACAGGTTCAGAGCCTTGCACCGCTTGGCGATGGGCTGCATGTTTCTAGCCATCTGTCAAAACCTCCTTCTACCAGATCAGACGCGGCGGCGCTTCGGGGGACGGCAGCCGTTGTGGGGAACGGGGGTCACATCCTTGATCATGGTGACCTCCAGACCCACGGCCTGCAGAGCCCGGATAGCGGCTTCACGGCCGGCGCCGGGACCCTTGACGAAGACCTCGACGCTCTTCAGACCATACTCCATAGCAGCCTTGGCGGCAGTCTCCGCGGCAGTTTGAGCGGCGAAGGGAGTAGACTTACGGGAACCACGGAAGCCCAGGCCGCCGGAGGAAGCCCAGGACAGGGCATTGCCCTGCGCGTCAGTGACGGTAACCATGGTGTTGTTGAAGGAAGAGCGGATATGCACCTGGCCCTTCTCTACGTTCTTACGCTCGCGGCGCTTACGCACCACTTTCTTGCCCTTAGTTGCAGTAGCCATTGCTTATTCCCCTCCTTACTTCTTCTTGTTGGCGACGGTACGCTTGGGACCCTTGCGGGTACGGGCGTTGGTCTTGCTGCGCTGACCGCGGACGGGCAGGCCCTTGCGATGACGGATGCCGCGATAGCAGCCGATCTCGGTCAGACGCTTGATGTCCATAGCGACGTTGCGGCGCAGGTCGCCCTCAACGGTGTAGCTGCGGGAAATAATCTCGCGCAGCTTGGCCTCATCGTCCTCGGTGAGGTCCTTCACACGGGTATCAGGGTTGATCCCGGCCTCGGCCAGGATCTTGTTGGCGCTGGTGCGCCCAATGCCGTAGATATAAGTGAGGCCGATCTCAATTCTCTTCTCTTTCGGCAGATCAATACCGGCAATACGAGCCATTTATTACAGCACCTCCAATTTAACCTTGTCTCTGCTTATGCTTAGGATTTTCGCAAATTACCATGACTTTGCCCTTGCGCTTAATGACTTTGCACTTCTCGCACATGGGCTTCACGGACGGTCTAACTTTCATTGTTATTTACCTCCTGAATGCCTGATGGCCCCGGCGGGCGGGGGGCAAGGCCCCCTCGGCGCCGGTCGTTTCTAGGTTCTTATCAAAGCCGATCACTTGCTTCTCCAAGTGATGCGGCCGCGGGTCAGGTCGTAGGGCGACATCTGTACGGTCACCTTATCGCCGGGCAAAATGCGGATGAAGTTCATGCGCAGCTTACCGGAGATATGGGCCAGGATGATGTGGCCATTTCCAATATCCACATGGAAGGTGGTATTGGGAAGGGACTCAGTCACGACTCCCTCCAGTTCGATCATATCGTCTTTTGCCAAGCGTGATTACCTCCCTTGAAGGCGGCCAGCGCCATTCTCAGTTCTCGATTGGATACCGATTCTCCATCGTTCAGCTTATCCGGTACCGTCTGTACCAAAGCCCCGGTCCAGGCCACATGGGCCTCTTTTTTCCGCTTCGGCGCGTCCAGCTTGCGCTGTTTTCCGTTGGCCAGCAGCAGAAAAGGTCCCTCTCGGCCCACAACGCAGAACAAAAGTCCCTTGTCATGTCCGGCCGTAGATTGGACGATCTGTCCGGCGGCTTCAAACATAGGCACCGTCCTCTGTGACAGTCAGCACCTCAGGTCCATTCTCAGTAATGAGGATGGTGTTTTCGTAGTGGGCAGTCAGAGAGCCGTCCAGAGAGACTGTGGTCCAGTCGTCCTCAAGGACCTTGACCTGCCAGTCTCCGGCGTTAACCATGGGCTCCACCGCAATCACCATGCCGGGCAGAAGCCTGGGGCCATGGCCTGCGGGCCCGAAGTTGGGAACTTCCGGGGCCTCGTGGAGCTTTCTGCCCACACCGTGGCCCACGAAATCCCGCACTACGGAGAATCCGTTTCCCTCCACATACTGTTGAACTGCATGGGAGATATCCGACACTCTAAAGCCGGGTCGAGCCTTGTCAATGCCCTCCCAGAAGCTCTGCTGTGTCACCTGGATCAGCTTCTTGGCCTCATCGCTCACCTCTCCGCAGACATAGGTGGCGGCGCAGTCTCCGTGGAAACCGCCGATAAAGGCGCCCACGTCCACGCTCACGATATCACCCTCCACCAGCTTTCTGGGGCCGGGGATGCCGTGAATGACCTGCTCATTGATCGAGATGCAGGCAGAGCCGGGGAATCCGCCGTAGCCCAAAAAGGACGGCTTTGCACCGTGGCTCTCAATAAAGCGGCGAACCGCCTGATCGATTTCATGGGTGGTGACTCCGGGAGCCACCATCCGCCCGGCCAATGCGCGGGCCTCGGCGGTGATCCGCCCGGCCTTGCGCATGGCCTCGATCTCTCTGGGGGATTTAATGGAAATCATATCAATGCCCTTCAAAATCCAAGCGCCTCCATAATGACCTTGCTGGTCCCTTCAATTGTAGCCTGGTTTTCGATGTGAAGCAGGATTCCCTTTGCCTCGTAATAGCCCTTCAGGGGCTCTGTTTCGTCGTGATAGACCTTCAGCCGTTTGTGAACGGTCTCGGGCTTATCATCGTCCCGCTGCATCAGCGGGCCGCCGCAGGCGTCGCAAATACCCTCCTGTTTGGGTGGACGGGCGGTCAGATGATAGGGAGTACCACACTGGGAGCAAACCCGGCGGCCCTCCATCCGCTGCTCGATCACCTGGTCGGCGATCTCAATGGACAGCACATGGTCGAAGAACACGCCAGCGGCGTTGAGCGCCTCAGCCTGGCCAATGGTACGGGGCACACCATCCAGAATATAGCCCTGTGCGCAGTCATCCTGCTCCAGGCGCTCAGCCACGATCCCAATGATCAGCTCATCGGGTACCAGGTGGCCGTCATCCATGTAGGATTTGGCTTTCAATCCAATCGGAGTGCCTTCCTTGATGGCCGTACGGAGGATTGTGCCCGTGGATATGGTCGGGATACCCAGCTTGGCGCTGAGGATCTCAGCCTGAGTCCCTTTACCGGCGCCGGGAGCGCCTAAGAGGATCAGCTTCATACCCTTTTCAACTCCTTATCACTCAAGGAAGCCCTTGTAGTGCCGCATGAGCATCTGGGCCTCCAGAGCCTTGACGGTCTCCAGGGCGACGCCGACCACGATGATGACCGAGGTTCCGCCGATGGCCAGAGAGCCGATCTTGACGATATTGCCGGTGATGATGGGGGCCAGAGCAATCACGGCCAGGTACATCGCACCGAACAGGGTGATCTTATTCAGCACCTTCATGATGAAGTCAGCGGTGGGCTTGCCGGGACGGAAGCCGGGGATGAAGCCGCCGTTCTTCTTCAGGTTGTTGGCCACCTCAACGGGGTTGAACTGCATGGTGGCATAGAAGTAGCTGAAACCGATAATCAGCAGGAAGTAAAGCACGCTGTAAAACACCTTGCTGGTGTCGAACAGACGCATCATACCGCCGCCGAAGCCCTCGCTCTCCATGGTCCAGCCGGCGAAAGCGCCGATGGTAGCGGGGAGAGAGGCAATAGACTGGGCGAAGATGATGGGCATAACGCCGGACATATTCACCTTCATGGGGATGTGAGTGGACTGACCACCATACATCTTGCGGCCAACAACGCGCTTGGCGTACTGCACAGGCAGACGACGCTCGGCATTGCTGATAAAGACGATGAACACCACCAGGGCCAGCATGCCAATGATGATCACGGGCACAAAGCCGGGGTGCAGGCAGGAGTTCTGCCATGCCTTGTAGGCATTGCTCTCAACGCCGCCCATAGCAGCAATGGTGTTCTCATCCAGGGGGGTCAGGTAGTGCTGGACACCCTGGACCATGGAGCCGACCATGTGGGGCACACGGGAGATAATACCGGCAAACAGGATAATGGAGATACCGTTGCCGATACCGAACTCGGTGATCTGCTCACCCAGCCACATCAGGAAAGCGGAACCAGCGGTGAAGGCCAGGACAATGACCAGGCCGACCCAGATACCGGGGACGCCGTCAGCGGCCAGCAGGCCGTTGTACTTGATGAGGCTGTAATAGCCGTAACCCTGGAGCAGGGCGATGGCCACAGTGGCGTAGCGGGTGTAAGAAGCAATCTTCTTGCGGCCCTCTTCGCCGCCCTCCTTGGCCAGACGCTCCAGAGAAGGAATGGCCACGGTCAGCAGCTGAATAATAATGGAGCTGTTGATATAGGGCTGGATGGACAATGCAAAGATCGTAGCCATGGAGAAGGCAGAACCGCTCATGGCGTTGATCAAGCCCAGGATGGTGCCGCTCTGGGCCTCCAGATAGGTACCCAGACCATCGGTGTTGATGAAAGGCACGGGGATAGCGGAGCCCAGGCGGAAGATGAGCAGCGCGAAGATGGTAAACATGATCTTCTTGCGCAGCTCAGGAATTTTCCAAGCGTTACGGACAGTCTGAATCATAATCAGACCACCTCCCACCTACCACCGGCAGCCACGATTTTCTCTTTCGCGGATGCGGAGAAGGCGGAAGCCTGGACAGTCAGCTTCTTGGAGAGCTCACCGCAGCCGAGGATCTTGACGCCATACTCGCACTTGGAGAGAATACCCTTCTCCAGCAGATCCTGAACGGTGACCACAGAGCCATCCTCAAACTTCTCCAGGGCAGAGACGTTGATGGCCTCCAGGGGCTTGGCAAAAATGTTGTGGAAACCGCGCTTGGGCAGACGACGGGCCAGAGGCATCTGGCCGCCCTCGAAACCAACGCGCACACCGCCGCCGGAGCGGGCCCACTGGCCCTTGTGGCCACGGCCGGCAGTCTTACCGTTGCCGGAGCCGGCGCCGCGGCCCTTGCGGTAAGCCTTGGTGGTGGAACCGGCAGCGGGGGAAAGTTCATGCAGATTCATTTCTCACGCCTCCTATCAGTTTTCCTCGGTCACCTGGAGCAGATAACCGATATGGGCGATCTTGCCACGGGTAGCAGCGTTATCGGGCTGCACGGTGGTGTCGCCGATCTTACGGAGGCCCAGGGCCTCGGCAGTCGCCTTATGCTTGACGATACGGCCGTTCAGGCTCTTGACCAGCTTGATGTTCAAATTAGCCATTTGGAACGTCCTCCTTAACCCACGATCTCTTCCACGCTCTTACCGCGGATGCGGGCCACTTCCTCGGGGGTGCGCAGGGACTTCAGGCCCTCAAAGGTAGCGGAAACCACGTTCTGCGGATTGTTGGAGCGCAGGCACTTGGTACGGATGTCCTTAATACCGGCCGCTTCCATCACGGCACGGACAGGACCACCGGCGATAACGCCGGTACCGGCAGCGGCGGGCTTCATCAGCACACGGCCGGCGCCGAACTCACCGACCACCTCGTGAGGGATGGTGGTGTTGGACAGGGACACGGTGATCATGTTCTTCTTCGCATCCTCAATGCCCTTGCGGATAGCCTCGGGAACCTCGGCAGCCTTACCGGTACCAAAGCCCACGCGGCCCTTCTCGTCGCCCACAACCATGAGGGCAGCGAACTTCATCACGCGGCCGCCCTTAACGGTCTTGGACACGCGATTCAGTGCAACGAGCTTCTCAACGAACTCGCTGGGTTCTCTCTCAAATCTAGCCATTCGTATTTCCTCCTCCCTTAGAACTGCAGGCCGCCCTCACGGGCGCCCTCGGCCAGAGCCTGTACACGGCCGTGATAAACATAGCCGCCGCGGTCGAACACCACGTTCTCAATGCCCTTGGCCTTCGCGCGCTCGGCAACATTCAGGCCGACCTGCTTGGCAGCATCGGACTTGGTGCCTTCCACGCTGAAGCCCTTCTCCAGGGAAGAAGCGGAAACCAGGGTCACGCCGTTCACATCGTCGATGATCTGGGCGTAGATGTTGGTCTCGCTGCGGAATACATTCAGGCGGGGACGCTCGGGCGTGCCGGCAATCTTAGCACGCACGCGCTTGTGGCGCTTGATGCGCTGGGAACGAGTATCGGGTCTGTTGATCATAATGGCACACCTCCTTCTTACTTCTTGGCGCCGGTCTTACCAGCCTTGCGGCGGATGACCTCGTCAGTATACTTGATACCCTTGCCCTTATAAGGCTCGGGGGGACGCTTCTCTCTCACTTCAGCAGCGAACTGGCCGACCATCTGCTTGTCGCAGCCGTTGATGATGATCTTGTTGGGGCCGGGAACCTCGATGGTGATACCGGGGATCTCGTCCATGATGACCTGGTGAGAATAGCCCAGGTTCATAACCAGCTTGGTGCCTTCCTTGGCCACACGGAAACCGACGCCGTTGACGTCCAGCTCCTTCTTGTAGCCCTCAGTCACGCCCACGACCATGTTGTTAATCAGAGTACGGGTCAGGCCGTGCAGGGCACGGTTCTCCTTGGCGTCGTTGGGACGGGAGACCAGGACCTCGTTGTTCTCCACAGCGATGATCATGTTGGGGTTAAACTGCTGAGTCAGGGAACCCTTGGGGCCCTTGACAGTAACGACATTGCTGCCCTCTACCGCAACTTCCACTCCGGCGGGAATGGCGATAGGAGCTCTACCAATTCTAGACATTCCTATACCCTCCTTACCAGACAAATGCCAGGACTTCGCCGCCGACGTGAGCCTCACGGGCCTTCTTGTCGGTCATGATGCCCTTGGAAGTGGACACGATAGCGATACCCAGGCCGCGCAGGACCTTGGGCAGCTCGTCAGCGCCGGCATAGACGCGCAGGCCGGGCTTGGACACGCGGCGCAGGCCGGAGATGACCTTCTCCTTGCCGGCATTGTACTTCAGGGTGATACGGATCACGCCCTGAGTGCCGTCGTCGATCAGCTGGAAGTTCTTGATGTAGCCTTCATCCAGCAGGATCTGAGCGATGGACTTCTTCATGTTGGACGCGGGGACGTCCACGGTGTCATGCTTCGCGTTGTTCGCGTTGCGGATGCGGGTGAGCATATCCGCAATGGGATCGGTGATATGCATGGACTTTACCTCCTTAATAGATTACGGACTTTCGCCCGTGAAGACGGCAAGGTATCGCGGATAGGCAGCCGCGACCTGTTGACCGTCTCGCGCCTGGTTGGGGCAGACGCTTATATCAATACCGCCGAGGCGGGATTGAACATGGATGCGGACAGTGCAAAATCCCGTAGACGCAGTTCCTGCCGCGATTTACGGGTCTGGCGTCCCGGATTTTTCTGGTTGCTGTCCAAAGATCAGCTCCTGTAGAGCACAATCGCTTTATTATAACCCGGATTTTTCTATATTTCAAGGGTTTTTCGCGTGCGCACACCCGGGATGGTGGGTATAAACTGATCAGGAGAGGCCGGTCAGATAAACTGACCAGCCTCTCCATGAACAATTATGATTACCAGGAGGCCTTCTTCACACCGGGGATCTGGCCCTTGTAGGCCAGCTCGCGGAAGCAGATACGGCAGATGCCGTAATCACGCAGATAGGCATGAGGACGGCCGCAGATCTTGCAGCGGTTGTAGCCGCGGCTGGAGAACTTAGGAGTTCTCTGCTGCTTCAGGATCATAGATTTCTTAGCCATAACTCTACTCTATCCTCCTTAGCCTGCGAAGGGAGCGCCGATGAGCTTGAGCAGCTCGCGGGCCTCTTCGTCGGTGTGAGCGGTGGTGCACATCACGATGTCCATGCCGCGGATCTTGTCGATCTTGTCATACTCGATCTCGGGGAAGATCAGCTGCTCCTTGATGCCCAGGGCATAGTTGCCGCGGCCATCAAAAGCATCGGGGGAAATGCCGCGGAAGTCACGCACACGGGGCAGAGCCACGTTGAACAGACGATCCAGGAACTCCCACATCTTGTCGCCGCGCAGGGTGACCTTAGCACCGATGGGCATGCCCTCACGGAGCTTAAAGTTAGCGACGGACTTCTTGGCCTTGGTGACGATCGCCTTCTGGCCGGTGATGGTGGTCAGATCGCTGACCACGGCGTCCAGGACCTTGGCGTTCTCGCGGGCCTCGCTGCAGCCCACGTTGACAACGATCTTGTCCAGACGGGGGATCTGCATGGTGCTCTTGTAGCCGAACTTCTGCATCAGAGCAGGAGCGACTTCTTCCTGATAGAGCTTCTTCAGGTTAGGCGTATTGGCCATTTGTTAACTCCTCCTCTCTCAGATCTCGGCGCCGCACTTCTTGCAAATGCGGACCTTCTTGCCATCGGCCAGCACCTTGTGGGCAGGACGAGTAGCCTTGTTGCACTTGGGGCACACACGCTGCACCTTGCAGGCGTAGATGGGGGCTTCCTTCTGCAGGATGCCGCCCTCGTCGCCCTGCTTGCGGGGCTTGGTGTGGCGGGAAACGACGTTGATCTTCTCAACGATGACCTTGCCGGACTTGGGCTGGACCTCCAGCACCTTGCCCTGCTTGCCCTTGTCCTTACCGGACAGGACCACGACCACGTCGTCCTTCTTAATGTTCATTTTGTTCATCTCAGTTCCCTCCCTTACAGCACTTCGGGAGCCAGGGACAGGATCTTCATATAATCCTTGTCGCGCAGCTCACGGGCCACAGGCCCAAAGATACGGGTGCCGCGGGGGTTCTTGTCCTCCTTGATGAGGACGGCAGCGTTGTCGTCAAACCGGACATAGGAGCCGTCGGGACGACGGACGCCACGGCTGGTGCGGACGATAACGGCACGGACGACCTCGCCCTTCTTCACAGTGCCGCCGGGGGCAGCCTTGCGAACGGAGGCCACGATCACGTCACCGATGTTGCCGAACTTGCGGCTGGAACCACCCAGAACGCGGATGGTCTTGATCTCCTTGGCGCCGGTGTTGTCGGCGACCTTCAGATAGCTTTCCTGCTGAATCATACCGACACCTCCTTACTTCGCCTTCTCGATGATCTCAACCACGCGCCAGCACTTGTCCTTGGACAGGGGGCGGGTCTCCATGACGCGGACACGGTCGCCCACGCCGCACTGGTTGAGCTCATCATGAGCCTTCAGCTTATAGGTTCTCTTCACGATCTTCTTATACAGAGGATGGGCCACACGGTCGGCGATGGCGACCACAACGGTCTTGTCCATCTTGTCCGAAACCACCAGGCCGACTCTGGTCTTGCGGGAAGAAGTTCTGTTCTCCATGTCTTATTCTCCTCCTCTTATCGGCCGGCGAGCTGCTGCTCGCGAATGATGGTCTTGACCCGGGCAATGTCCTTCTTGACCTCAGCAATACGGATGGGGTTATCCAGCTGATTGGTGGCGTGCTGAAGGCGCAGATTAAACAGGTCCTTCTTCAGGTCGGTCAGCTTAGTGGCCAACTCGGCGTCGGACAGCTTACGGATTTCACTTACCTTCATTACGCTTCACCACCCTTCACGGTATCCTCGCGCTTGACCAGCTTGCACTTGACGGGCAGCTTGTGAGAGGCCAGACGCAGGGCCTCGCGGGCGATCTCCTCGGAGACGCCGGCGATCTCGAACATCACACGGCCGGGCTTGACCACGGCCACCCAGTACTCGGGGGAACCCTTACCGGAACCCATGCGGGTCTCGGCGGGCTTCTCGGTCACGGGCTTATCAGGGAAGATCTTGATCCAGACCTTACCGCCACGCTTGGTGTAACGAGTCATGGCGATACGGGCGGCCTCGATCTGATTGCTGGTGATCCAGCTGGGCTCAGTGGCCATCAGGCCCCAATCACCGTAGGTAACGGTGTTGCCGCGCATGGCCTTGCCCTTCAGGCGGCCACGATGCACACGGCGGTACTTTACGCGCTTAGGCAGCAGCATTACTGAGCGCCTCCTTCCTTAGGGGTGTTGGCCTGACCGGCGGGGCGGGGGCCACGGTTGTTGTTGAAGCCGCCCTGGCGGTCACGGTTGAAACCGTTCTGGCGGTCACGATTGAAGCCATTGCCCTGGCGGTCGCGGTTGAAGCCGCCCTGGCGGCGATCACCGTCGCGGCGGTCGCGGCGGGGACGACGCTCCTGATAGGGCTTGCTGGTATCCAGGGTGCGGGGGGTGGTGCGCAGGGCCTGAGTCAGGACCTCGCCCTTGTAGATCCACACCTTGACGCCGATGCGGCCGTAGGTGGTGGCAGCCTCAGCGAAGCCGTAGTCGATGTCGGCACGCAGGGTCTGCAGGGGAATGGTGCCGTCGTGATAGTGCTCGGTGCGGGCGATCTCAGCGCCGCCCAGACGGCCGGAGCAGTTGGTCTTGATGCCGCGGGCGCCGGCGCGCATGGCGCGGCCCATAGCATTCTTCATCGCACGGCGGAAGCCGATGCGCTTCTCCAGCTGCTGAGCGATGTTCTCGGCCACCAGCTGAGCGTCCAGATCGGGGTTCTTGACCTCAACGATCTTCAGATCCACAGGCTTGTTGACCATCTTGGTCAGCTGAGCCTGGATGCGGTTGATCTCCTCGCCGCCCTTGCCGATGACGACGCCGGGACGGGCGCAGTGCAGATACACGCGCACCTTGGCGTTGTCACGCTCGATCTCGATCTTGGGGATACCGGCGGAATAGAGGGTCTTCTTCAGATAGTCGCGGATCTTCTTGTCCTCGACCAGCAGGTCGCCCACGTTCTTGTCCATGGCATACCAGCGGGAGTCCCAATCCTTGATGACGCCCACGCGCAGGCCGTGGGGATTAACTTTCTGTCCCATTTTGTTCCTCCTCCCTTAGCGCTCGCTCACCGCGATGGTGACATGAGAAGTGCGCTTGTTGATGCGGTAAGCACGGCCGTGAGCCCGGGGCTGGATCCGCTTCAGGATGGGGCCGGGGTTGGCGTAGCAGGCGCTGACATACAGCTTCTCAGGGTCCATCTGCTGGTTGTTCTCCGCGTTGGCGGCGGCGCTCTTCAGCAGCTTCATCACAGGCTCGGAAGCGGCCTTGGGAGTCTGCATCAGAATAGCGGTGGCGGTAGCCACGTCCTTGCCACGAATCAGGTCCAGGACGATCTTCACCTTTCGGGGAGAGATCCGCAGGTACTTCAGATTTGCTTTAGCTTCCATTGTTTCTCTCCTCCTTACTTACCGGTCTTGGCGCCCGCGTGACCCTTAAAGGTGCGGGTGGGCACGAACTCGCCCAGCTTGTGGCCGACCATGTCCTCGGTAACATAAACGGGCATGTGCTTGCGGCCGTCATGAACGGCGAAGGTGTGACCCACGAAGGTGGGGAAGATGGTGGAGCTGCGGCTCCAAGTCTTCAGGACCTTCTTCTCGCCGGTCTTGTTCATCTCATCGACCCGCTTCAGCAGCTCAGGGGCGCAAAAGGGGCCTTTCTTAATGCTTCTGCTCATCTTTTACTGCCTCCTTACTTCGCATTGCGGTGCTTGACGATAAACTGCTCAGTGCGGTTGTTCGTCTTGCGAGTCTTATAACCCATAGTGGGCTTACCCCAGGGAGTAACAGGGCTGGGACGACCGACAGGGCTCTTGCCCTCGCCGCCGCCGTGGGGGTGGTCATTGGGGTTCATAACAGAGCCGCGGACGGTGGGACGCCAACCCATGTGGCGCTTACGGCCGGCCTTACCCAGCTGGATGTTGGCGTGGTCGATGTTGCCGACCTGACCGATGGTGGCCTTGCAGTCCTCACGGATGTAGCGGACCTCACCGGAAGGCAGACGGACCTGAGCCATGCCGTTCTCCTTGGCCATCAGCTGAGCAGCGACGCCGGCGGAACGGACCAGCTGAGCACCCTTGCCGGGATACAGCTCGATGTTGTGGATCTCCTCGCCGACGGGGATGTTGGCGATGGGCAGGCAGTTGCCGGGCAGGATGTCGGCGTCAGCACCGGTCATGATGATGTGACCGGCCTTCAGGCCGACAGGAGCCAGGATATAGCGCTTCTCGCCATCCTCATACTCGATCAGAGCGATGTTGGCGCTGCGGTTGGGGTCATACTGCAGGTTGATGACAGTGGCCTTGCCTTCCTTGTTGCGCTTGAAGTCGATGATGCGGTACTTCTTCTTGTTGCCGCCGCCGCGGTGGCGGACGGTGATGCGGCCGTAGTTGTTGCGGCCGGCATTCTTCTCCCGCTTCTCGATCAGGCTGCGCTCAGGCTTAGCCTTCTTATCGATGCCCTCGAAGGCGGACACAGTCATGTGACGGCGGGAGGGCGTTGTGGGCTTGTAAGTCTTAATAGCCATTTCTCAATTCCTCCTTACACCATACCCTCGAAGAACTCGATGGTCTTGGAGTCCTCGGTCAGGGTGACCATGGCCTTCTTCCAGCTGGGACGGCGGCCGGCGGGGCGATTGCCCATGCGCTTCTCCTTGCCCTGCATGTTCAGGGTGTTCACCTTGGAGACCTTGACGCCGAAGATCTCCTCGACAGCCTTGGCGATCTCGATCTTGTTGGCGGTCTTGGCGACCTCGAAGGTGTAGCGCTTCATCTCAGTGTCAGCCATGGACTGCTCAGTGATGATGGGGCGCTTGATGATATCATAAGCGGTCATTATGCGAACACCTCCTCGATGATAGCCAGAGCGGCCTTGTCGATGACCAGCTGCTTGGCGTTGACGATGTCATAGACGCTGAGGATCTTGGCGGTGGTGGTGGTCACGCCGGGGATGTTGCGGGCGGACTTCACGATCACGTCGTTGGCCTCAGGAGTGATGACCACGGACTTGGTGGCGCCGACGGCGTCCAGGAAGCCCTTCATGGCCTTGGTCTTGATGGCGTCCATCTTCAGGTCGTCCACAACCACCACGGCGCCCTCGGCGGCCTTGGCGGACAGAGCGGACTTCAGAGCCAGACGCTTGACCTTCTTGTTCAGGGTGTAGCTGTAATCGCGGGGCTTGGGAGCGAACACGATACCGCCGTGGGTCCACTGAGGAGCACGGGTAGAACCCTGACGGGCGTGACCGGTGCCCTTCTGACGCCAGGGCTTTCTGCCGCCGCCGGAAACCTCGGCGCGGGTCAGAGCGGACTGAGTGCCCTGACGGCAGTTGGCCAGGTGATTCTTGACCACCTCATGGACAACAACCTGATTGGGCTCAATACCGAAGACGGCCTCGGAGAGCTCGATCTCGCCGACCTGCTGGCCGGCCATGTTAAACACGTTTGCTTTAGGCATGATTTACACTCTCCTTTCCTTACTTGTTGCGGGCGGAAGCCTTCTGGGGATTGCGTCCGGAAGCCTTCTGCGGGTTCTTGCTGATGCCGGCGCCGGCCTGCTTGACCACGTGGGTCTTGGCGGTGCTCTTCAGGAAGACCACGCCACCCTTGGGGCCGGGGATCGCGCCGCGAACAGCGATCAGGTTGTACTCAGGCTCGACCTTGACGATGTCCAGGTTCATCACAGTGACCTGCTCATCGCCCATCTGGCCGGCGCCGATCTTGCCCTTGAAGATGCGGGCAGGATCGATAACGCCCATGGAGCCGGCGTGACGGTGGACAGGGCCGCCGCCGTGGGTGGTGGGGGTGCGGCCGGCGCCGTAGCGCTTGACAACGCCCTGGTAGCCGTGACCCTTGCTGATGCCGGTCACGTCGACGAAGTCGCCGGCCTTGAACACGTCGGCCTTGACCTCATCGCCCACCTGATAGGTGCTGCAGTCCTTCAGAGTGAACTCCTTCAGGATCTTCTTGAACTCAGTGAGTCCAGCCTTCTTCTGGTGACCCAGCTCAGGCTTGGTGAGCTTACGCTCGGGGACATTCTGGAAACCCAGCTGAACGGCCTCATAGCCGTCCTTCTCGGCGGTCTTCTTCTGCACCACGGTGCAGGGACCGGCCTCGATCACAGTAACAGGGATCGCGTGGCCAGCCTCATCGAAGATCTGGGCCATGCCGATCTTTTTGCCGATGATCGCTTTTTCCATTTGGACTTTCCTCCTATAAAGGTTATTGGTTGGGCGAGTTAGCACGTTCCCATTGGGCTGGGACCTGACTATTGCTCGGCCAACTTGACCCGTCCGCCTCAAAACGCGGCGGACTGCGGTTCAAACGGGTTTGGGTGCTGTTTCCGTCTTTGCTCCGTTCACAGGGAGCGGCTCAGAGGTGGATTACAGCTTGATCTCGATCTCCACACCAGCGGGGAGCTCCAGGGACATCAGGGCCTCGACGGTCTTGGGGGAGGGCTTCTGAATGTCGATCAGGCGCTTGTGGGTGCGGCGCTCGAACTGCTCGCGGCTATCCTTGTACTTGTGGGTAGCACGCAGGATGGTGACCACTTCCTTCTTGGTGGGCAGGGGAATGGGGCCGGAGACGGTAGCGCCGGTGCGCTTGGCGGTCTCCACGATCTTCTCAGCGGACTGGTCGATCAGCTGATGATCATAGGCCTTCAGGCGAATACGGATCATTTCTTTCTGAGCTGCCATTGGGTTGTTCCTCCTTAAATACATACGAAGTTGACTTTGTCTTGCTGTCGCGCTTCGTACGGTGAGAGATTTTATAGCCCACGTTATCGTGCGTATCATTCCGGGGCATGAATAAAACCGGCACAAAAGCAGGCCGGTCCTCTCCGTGCCCGGCGATCTACGCCGTGGTCCGAATCTCTCAGCCGCCCGATTCTCGGACATACTCCGTGGAAGTTACCTCGTTTCCGAGCAATCTCCCACATCATCGCAGACTGCGCCTCATTAACGCGCTTGATTATGATACTACACGCCGCCGTGTATGTCAACACAAAATAGAAAAATTTTTTACCAATCTCCCGTGTTTCCGTCCGGTTTTCTCTGTTTATATTGTAATATATGTCCTCCTCCCTCCTCCGGAAGACTTAAAAAATCCTTAAAGAAATCTTAATTGACTTTCCCGCCCCGCTTGCTATACTGAGTGTACTAGTACAGTTCATACAGTTCGCGGCCCGTACCGCAGGAAGGAGGACAGCTGTGCTCAGTCTCGATTATCGCGATCCCCGTCCCATCTACGAGCAGGTGAAGGACAATCTCCGCCGGCTCATGGTCACCGGGGTCATGGCGGAGGGCGAAAAGCTCCCCTCTGTCCGCTCCATGGCCAGCTCACTGGCCATCAACCCCAACACCATTCAGCGGGCCTACGATGCTCTGGCCGCTGAGGGCTACGTCTACGCCGTCCCTGGAAAGGGTTCCTTTGTGGCGCCCAACGCCGGGGTGGATACCGCCCGGAAGGACACTTTGCTCAGGACCTTTGATGAAACGGCCTCTGAGCTCATCTATCTGGGGGTCACCGCCCAGATGCTCACCAGCCGCATCGCAACCCTGGAAGGAGGAACCAACCTATGATCAAGATCAATAATGTGGTCAAGACCTTCGACGGCTTCCGGGCCCTGGACGGTCTGTCCCTGAATGTGGAGCAGGGCTCCATCTACGGCCTGGTCGGCCCCAACGGCGCCGGCAAGTCCACCATACTCCGCCATATCATGGGCATCTACCGCCCCGACTCCGGCTCCATCCTCATCGACGGCGAGCCTGTCTATGAAAATCCCAAGGTCAAGGCCCGCCTGGCCGCCATCCCCGACGACCTGTACTACTTCACCTCGGCCTCCACCCGGGACATGATGAAGTTTTACCGGGGGCTCTACCCCCAGTTCGACGACAAGCGGTACGCGGCTCTGAAGGAGCTCTTCCCAGAGGTGGACGAGAACCAGCCTATCCGCCGGCTCTCCAAGGGCATGCAGAAGCAGAGCGCCTTCTGGCTGTCCCTGTGCTGCACCCCCGACCTGCTGGTCCTGGACGAGCCGGTGGACGGCCTGGACCCGGTGATGCGCCGGCAGGTCTGGTCCCTGCTTATGAGCGACGTGGCCCAGCGGGGCACCACAGTGCTGGTCAGCTCCCACAACCTGCGCGAGCTGGAGGATGTGTGTGACCATGTGGGCATCCTGTCCCACGGCAAGGTGCTGCTGGAGCGGTCCCTCACCGACCTCCAGGACAATATCGTCAAGCTCCAGATGGCCTTCAAGGGCCCGGAGCTCCCCCCGCTCCCCCAGGGTCTGGACGTGCTCCACACCTCCCAGCTGGGACGGGTGTACACCCTGATCGTCCGCGGCAATATGGCCGAGATCAAAACCAAAATGGCCACTGTGGACCCCATCCTCATGGAGGCCCTGCCCCTGACCCTGGAGGAGATCTTTATTTATGAATTAGGAGGTGAGGGCTATGAGGTCCGTGACATCGTACTTTAATTCCACCCTCTATCACAAAACAATGACCCGGTACTGGCCCCTGTGGGCGGGCTGGACCGTGATCCTGTTCTTTATGATCCCCCTGCCCATCCTCAACTCCTATGTGAGCCAGCTCCGTCACGACAGCACCGCGGCCGTCCAGCTGCTGGTCTCCGATCTGATCCGGCTCGTCGGCGACCTTGGTGTATTTGTTGTCCTGCTGTCCATGCTGGGTATGCTGTGCGCCATGGCGGTGTTCGGCTACCTTTATAATAACCGCGCCGTGTGCATGATGCACGCCCTCCCCATGCGGCGGGAGACCCTGTTCTGCACCCAGTACCTGGCCGGACTCAGCTTCCTCATCTTCCCCGCCCTGGCCGTCTCCCTTCTGACCGCGATCCTGGAGCTGATCCTGGTCCCCAGCGGCTTCCTGGCCGATACCATGAGCACCCTGGGCGTCTGGCTGCTGTGCTACTGCGCCGCCGCGCTGTTTTTCTTCTCGTTCGCCTCGTTCTGCGCCATGTTTACCGGCCATATCATCGCACTGCCCGTCTTTTATGCCATTCTCAATGCACTGGCCATCTCGATCTGGTCCCTGTTCTCCGCCCTGGCCAATCGGCTGTTCTACGGCTTTTACAGCCTGCCCGGAATGGAGCTTGTCCAATGGCTGACCCCTGTGTATGCGCTGACGGACGCCGTGCGGTACTCGTATGTGTACGCCCCTGACACCAGCCATGTGAAGTCGCTGACCCTGGCCGCCCCTGCCGTTCTGGCCATTTATGCCGTCGTGGGACTGGTCCTGGCCGCCGCCGCTCTGGCCGTCTACCGCAGACGCCACCTGGAGACCGCCGGCGATGTGGTGGCCATCCCTCTGGTCCGGCCCATCTTCAAGGCCGGTGTGGCCTTCTGCTCCGGTCTGTTCCTGGGCACCTTCACCTCCTTCTTCTTCAACTTTATGGGCAGTGCGAAGCTGGCCCTGAGCATCCTGGTGGTCCTCTGGTCCGTGATCGGCTGGTTTGCCGCTGAGATGCTTCTGCGCAAGTCCTTCCGGGTCTTTCGGCACTGGAAGGGCTGCGCCGTCATGGCTCTGGTGATGGTCCTCCTCTGCTCCGCCTGCGCTTTCGACTGGTTCGGTGTGGAGACCCGCGTCCCCGATCCCGAGGATGTGGAGTCGATTTCTGCGGAGATGTCCATGGGCTCCCCCTATGACGACGGCGACCAGCTTCTCCTGGACGGCTGCTCCGACCCCGAGACCCTCCGCCTCCTCACCGAGCTGCACCGGGCCGTGGTGGAGCATCGCCCCACCGAATATGAGATCGACAGCGCACAGACCTCCCGGATCACCCTGTCCTATCAGCTGAAAAACGGCTCCACCCTCTCCCGAGACTACCACATCGATCTGTTCCTCGAGGACCTGGAGCAGACCGGCACGCCCACCTACCTCTTCCAGCAGATCCTGAGCGACCGGGCAATGGTGGCGAAGGCCTACGACTTTGACGCGATTTCGCCGGACCGCCTGCTCTATGCCCAGATCACTCCCATCCTCCCTGCGGCCTCCGTGCCGAACAGAGACAGCGAGACCAATGTACAGCTGGACCTCTCCACCCAGGACCTGCACGATCTGTGGGCTGCCGTTCTGCTGGACTTTGAGGAGGGGAACATCGGCCAGCGCTGGATGTTTAACGACCAGGAGCGTCACGACCATACCTATCGCAGCGACCTGATCTTCTACTACACTCTCCCGGACAAGCGTGAAAATGTGAGCTCCTCCCCGGCCGCCGAAATGAACTCTGCCATTTATGAGGAGGACGCCACCACCGTCTATTCCTTCTCCATTACCCTCACCCCCCAGTCCACCCACACGCTGGAGGCTCTGAAGATGTCCGGCATTCTGGACGACTACACTCTGGTTTCCTGGTAAGCCCGGTTCTTCCCCCACAGGAGGTGCCGCCCACGCAGTTGGAGCGGCACCTCTCACGATTTAAGAAATCCTTCATTCTTTTTTAATCTGTTTTATTCTTTCGCCCGATATACTCCCCTCATAGAAAGGAGTGAATTTTATGAAACAAATAATACTGGTCGCTCTGCTGCTTCTCACTCTTGGCGTGTTCTCCTCCTGCAAGGGCCGTCCCGCTCCCGTCCTGCCCGAGCCCGCCTCCGTCACCGCCGCCGAGGTCACGATGGATGAGGAGTCCCTCACCCACCTGAAGCGGGCTTGGATCGAGGAGGTGATCGCCGGTCTCTCAGCCGCCGCCCCCACCCGCACGGAGAGTGTCAGCGACGCCCCCAGCGCCTCCGACTATACCCTGCTGGAGCTCTGCACCGATGACGGTGCATGTCGGATGTTTTTTTATGAAAAAGATGGTGCATACTATATGGAGCAGCCCTATCAGGGGATCTGGCAGATCGACCAACAGCTTTATGCGACCATCTGCTCGACACCTTAACTCTTTACAACATTCGTCTTGCGTGCTAAAATTCCCTGTTGTCCCACTTCTGATATCGGGACATCTCTGGTGTTAAGGAGCACACAGTATGAAAACAAAGGTTTTAATTCATAAGTACAGTCACGCCTGGGTCTTTCTCTATTGGGCCCTCTATCTCCCCTGGTTTGGATGGCTGGAGAAAACCGTCACCACAAGCTACCATGTCCTCCAGTCCAGTCTGGATCAGTATATCCCCTTTCTGGAGGGCTTCATCATTCCCTATCTGCTCTGGTTCCCCTTCGTAGGTGTGACCATTGCCTGGTTCTTCTTCCACGACCGGCAGGAGTTCTACCAGCTCACCGCCTACCTCTATGTGGGCATGACCCTGTTCCTGGTGATCTGCACCGTCTTTCCCAACGGTCTCCATCTGCGCCCCGCCGTCCTTCCCCGGGATAATCTGTGCAGCGACCTGGTCCGGGCCATCTGGAAGGTGGACACTCCCACCAACGTGCTGCCCAGTCTCCACGTGTACAACTCGGTGGTCTGCTGCGCGGCGGTATTCCGCAGCCGCAGTCTTCAGAAGCGCCCTCTGGTCCGCGCCGGAGTGCTGACCCTCACTGTATCCATCGTGCTGTCCACCATGTTCCTCAAGCAGCACTCCGTTATCGACGTGGTATCCGCCCTGGCCCTGGCCCGGGTGCTCTATCCCATCATTTACGTCAGGTTGCCCCAGCGTCGCCTGAAGTTAGCCAAGGACAGCCTGTAAGCTTCCCGCAAAATCGCCGCAGAACTTCACTCTGCGGCGATTTTTTTGCGCAGATCTGCGGCCATTCCAGGCTTTTAGTCTCCATTCCGAAGAATTCCCCCACATCCGCCATGCCTGTTCCGACCCGGTTTTTCCAGTATATGGATTATACTAAGGGAACCACAGACCGGACAGGCTCCGGCGTACATAGGAGGAATGATCATGGCAGCCAGAGGGGATCGATACACAAAGCTGAACAGGTGGCGGGCGGCAGCGGCCCAGGTGGGACAGACCGGACTGAGGGCCCCGGCTGTCCAGCTGGCCGTCCAGGTGGGGATTCACCTGCTGCTGGGAGCAGTACTGGCGGGAGGCGTGGTTTTTCAGAAATTTTCTCCCTTTGGGGTGGCGATGGTGGCGGCATCCGGCTCCGGGCTATGCGGGGCCGGCGCGCTGGCGGGGACCTGCCTGGGCTATCTCTCCCTGGTGGACTTCTCCACCGCCCTGCGCTATCTCTCCGCATCCATCCTCACCTTTGCGGTGGATTTTGCGTTCTATGACGTCAAAGTGCTCCGCCGCCCCTGGGCCATGGCTCTGGTGGCCGGGGCCATGAACGGATGCACCGGTTTTATCTATCTGTCCCAGTGGGGATGGCGCACGGCGGATGTGATCTACTTTCTCACGGAGATCGCCATGACCATCGGGAGCGCCTGGTGCCTGAGGCAGGTCCTGCTCCCCCTGCGCCAGTCCAAAGAGGACTATGAGCTCAACGACCGGCGGCGCTTCTCGCTGCTGGTGCTGGTGTGCTGTGTGCTCATCTCCCTGTCCAGTCTCCACCTCTGGCGGGATGTGTCCCTCGGGCGGGCCCTGGCCGCCCTGTGCGCCATGGCCGGGGCCTGGAAGGGCGGCGGGGCCGTAGGGGCCGCTCTGGGTGTATTTCTGGGCCTGTCCATGGACCTGGCCGGGAGCGGGGCACCTCTGTACGCCATGGCCTTCGGCCTGGCCTCCCTGGCCGCCGGTGCCTGCCGGGACCGCCGCCGGCCGGCGGCCGCCGGGGCCTTCGCGCTGACCATCGCCGCCGTCACCATGTGGACCTGGGACTCCGCCATGCAGATCTCCCTGCTCTTCGAGGTGCTGCTGGGTACGGCGGTCTTTCTCATCCTGCCCAACGACCTGCTCCGCCAGCTCTCCCCCCTGGTCTCCGCCCTCCCGGCCGATGGACTCAGCCGGGGCGGTCAGGACTACGTCCGCCGCCAGCTGGAGCAGGCCGCCGATGCCTTCCACTCCCTTTACGAGTCCATGCGCAGCGCCTTCCGCGCCCCCATCAATAACGACGCCGACGTCTCCGCCGTCTTTGACCGGGCAGCCTGCCGGGTGTGCCGGCGCTGCACCCTGCGGGCCGCCTGCTGGGAGCGTGACTACATCAACACCTTTAACGCTCTCAACGACGCCACAGCCGCCATGCTCGCCCGGGGCAAGGGGGAGGCGGGGGACTTTCCCCGCCACTTTGTGGACCACTGTCTCCACTTCCCCGCCTTTCTGGACGCGGTCAACCAGGAGCTCACCGCCCTGCTCTACCGCCGCCAGTACAACAACCGTCTCCGGGAGAGCCGCATGGCGGTCTGCCGACAGTATGGGCAGCTGTCCACTCTGCTGGATCACGCAGCCGCAGAGCTCAGCCGTGAGCTGGTCCCCGACCCGGGCAAGCAGCGCCGGCTGGCCCAGCAGCTGGCCGCCCGGGGGCTGGAGCTGGACTGCCAGGTATTCCGGGACGAATACGGCCGCCTGCGCGCCACCCTCCAGGGGGAGGACTGGCGGGAGGCCGCCCGCCCCGACGAGCTGCCCGGCATGGAGCGGGCTCTGGGGGTCCCGCTCCGGGCCCAGCCCCTGGACAACAGCCTGTCCCTGGTCCAGCTGGAGCCTCTGATGGCGGTGGCCGGCATTGCCGCAAAAAAGAAGGACGGGGAGACGGTGAGCGGAGATGCGGGCACCTACTTCAAGCGGGAGGACGGCACCCTCTGTGTCCTGCTGTGTGACGGCATGGGCAGCGGCCCTCTGGCCAGCCGGGAGAGCACCCTGGCCGTCCGTCTGCTGGAGCAGTTCCTCACCGCCGGTGTGGACACAGAGCACGCCCTCATCACCCTCAGCTCCGCCCTCGCCCTCCGGGGAGAGGAGCAGGGCGGCTTCACCACCATTGACCTTTTGCAGATCGACCTGTTCTCCGGGGAGGGCAGCATCTACAAGCTGGGGGCAGCCCCCACCTACATCCGCCACGGCACCCTGGTCCGCCGGGTCACGGGCAGCGCCCTCCCCGCCGGTCTGGCCGCCGGAGAGATCGGCCGCCCCGACTGCACCCGCATCCATCTGGAGCCCGGGGACTGTGTGCTGATGGTCAGCGACGGGGTCACCGGCACCGGGGACGACGAGTGGCTGCGCCATCGGCTGGCCGACTTCCAGGGGGACAGCCCCAAGGAGCTGGCCCGGACCCTCATCACCGACAGCCCCGAGGGGGCCACCGACGACCGCACCGCCCTGGTGGTCCAGCTGGAGAAGCGGGAGCGTATTCCCAAGCAGGCATAAAAAGCACCCTGGATCCTGCGTTAACGGTGGTATAAACCCAATTACTTCATTCACTATGAGCGGATCGTTTTGGGATACATAAAAATCCGTCTGATCTTTATGAGATCAGACGGATTTTTGCTTTTCATTTCACCGAATCGAGGACTCAGCTTTCGGTATCCCACACAAAGCTGTCCACCATAGCTCTGGCCGCCTCCTCCGTGCTTTCAGAGCCGCTGAAGTTGGTAAGCTGGATCAGGCAGAAACCGTGGTCCTTCACGATATAGTATTGCGTCGTTACAATATCGCTCTCATCAATGGTAAAGATATACAGCAGATCGCCCTGCTCCGTATAGGTGCCATCCCCATTCAATTCTGCTTTGGAGCCATTCAGCTGCATCAGAAGCTGCTGAACAATCGCATCCCGGAACCGCTCATGCTCATCCAGACTATATTTGTTCTTTCCCACATTGATTGCAATATTGTCAGGCTTCTCATCGTTTTCATGACCTTTCTCCACATAGAAGATCTGCCTGGCAGTGGAGTATTTCTCAGATTTCACCCAACCATCCGGTACGGTGTAACTTCCCGGAATGGGAGTATCCTCAGCCGGTTTCCGGGTCTCGGAGGGCTGGTTTTCCTGCTGACTCGTCACAGAATGATCCGAGGACTCGGTGGGCGTCTGGACAGACGAATCCTTGCTTTTGGTACAGCTGGCAAGGAGCAGCATCATGGCCAGCAGTGCAATCATTTTTCTTTTCATTTTTGCGTTGTCTCCATTCTTCCCATGACAATTCTATCAAATAAAACGACACGATCTTCTATCATGGGCGCAGGATCATTTTGATTTTCAGCAGCTGATTGCCCTTGCCGAAGCGGAATAGTCACTTATCCCTGCTAAGGCCTGTGCTTCACGGTCATTTTGATCAGTTGAACTTGTAGACCTTCCGGGCCAGGCGGTAGAGTCCCACCGACAGGCGGCGGCCCTGATAGCCGGGGAAGGCGGTAAAGGCGGACACCGCGAAGTACTTCATCCGGTGATAGAGCCCCGCATCCACCGTGCGCAGGAACTCCCACAGCTGGGTCCGCTTGCCCAAGGCCTCGGGGGAATTGTCGATGATCAGGAACAGCGAGGAAATAGCCATCATCATGGCCAGATAATTGAACATATATCTGCCCAGCTTTTTATGCAGGGCGGACACCTCCCGCAGGTCGTGGGCCTCGATCATCTGGTAGGTGACCCGCAGCTGCTGGTCCACCCGGGTGACCATCACCGACTCGTTGACCGACTGGTCGGCCCGGCCGATGAAGTAGCGGTACAGGTCCACATCCAGGTAGTACATGTTCTTCACGGAGGGCAGGGGCTGGTAGACAAAGATGTTGTCCACATAGAAGGTGTGCTTGGGCAGCTCCAGCTTGCAGTCCCGCAGCAGCTGGGTCCGGTAGATGACCGAGTGCATCAGCAGGTACTGGGAGGGGCGGAAGCGGCCGATCTGATCCCAGCCGAACACCTTGTTCCGGGGGAACACGTTGCGGTAGTTGACCACCTTCTGGGTGTTGTCCTCCACATGCTCGTAGACATAGTTGCAGATCATCATGTCCACCAGCTTCTTGTCCCGGACGAACTGGCGCAGCTTGTCCAGGGCCTTGTGCAGGGCGTCCACGTCCACCCAGTCGTCGGAGTCCACCACCTTGTAGTAGATGCCCCGGGCATTGCGGATGCCCTGGTTCACGCCCTCTCCGTGGCCGCCGTTGGGCTGGTGGATGGTCCGGACGATGTCGGGGTACTCCCGGGCGTACCGGTCGCAGATTGCGGGGGTATCGTCCTTGGTGGAGCCGTCATCCACCAGGATGATCTCGATGTCGTCTCCGCCCTCCAGCAGGGTCTCCACACAGTGATCCATGTAGGCCGCCGAGTTATAGCAGGGGACGGCAAAGGTAATGAGCTTTTCCTGTTCCATGAAATATCCTCCTTTTCCTCCCGCTCAGCCCCGGCTCAGCAGGGTGTCGGCCAGCTCCAGGGCCCGGGCGGCGATGGCGTCCATGTTGTAGTATTTGTATTCGGCCAGACGGCCCAGCAGATGCAGATTGGAGAAGCGCTCCGCCTCCCCGCGGTATTTGGCGTAGAGGGCGTTGTTGTTTTCGTTGATGATGGCGTAGTAGGGGGTCTCCTCCGCCGCGCCGGTATAGGCCCGGGAGTACTCCTTCATAATGGTGGTCACCGACTGGGGCCGGGTCTGGCCGGTCAGCCGTTTGAACTCGGTAATCCGGGTGAACTCCTCATCCATCGTGTAGTTCACCGTGCCGTGGCTCTGGTAATAGGGGCCCTTGTGGCTCTCAAATTTGAAATCCAGGGTCCGGTAGGGCAGGCGGCCGAAGCGGCAGCCAAACAGCTCGTCCGCCGCGCCGGTGTAGATCACCGGGCTGCGGAAAACCTCCCCGTCCAGCAGGATCTGTCCGTCCTCCAGCTTCACCCGCTCCAGGGCGTCCCGGCCCAGCTCCACGGTGATGCCGGGGTGATCCAGAATGGCCTCAAACAGGGGGGTGTAGCCCTGTTCGGGCATCCCCTGATAGGGGTCCTGGAAATACCGGCAGTCCCGGGACAGGAACACAGGTACCCGGGCCGTGGTGGCCGGGTCGATCTCCTCCGGGGTCTGACCCCACTGCTTCATGGTGTACTTCACAAAGACGTGGTCATAGACATAGTCGGCCAGGGCCGCGATCTCCGGGTCGGCGTTCTCCCGCAGCTCCAGGATGGTGACCTTCTTCTCCGCCCCGTAGGTGTCAATGAGCTTGCGCTCCAGCTGGGCGGCCTTCTCCGGGCCGAAGGCGATCTCCAAAGAGGTCAGGTTGAAGGGGACCGGCATCTCCAGCCGTCCGCCCTGTCCGTCCGGGATGCTGGCCACCACCTCATGCTGGTAATCCAGCCATTTGGTGTACTGGGACAGATAGTCATAGACCCGCTTGTTCTGGGTGTGGAAGATATGGGGGCCATAGCGATGGATCAGCACGCCCTGCTCGTCCAGGCAGTCATAGGCGTTTCCGCCCACATGGTCCCGGCGCTCCAGCACCAGCACCCGTTTCCCGCCGCGTCGGGCCAGCTCACCCGCGGTCACCGCGCCGGCAAAGCCCGCACCGATCACCAATACGTCATAGTTCATAAGGGGTTTTCCACCTTTTTATAGTTTGATGCGGCGGCTACCATACCATGCCATACCCTCAGGCCGGCTCAAAATCAGGTACAATAGACGCATTTTGCTTATTATACCATACACAGATTCGAAAAGATATAGATATTCCTTTAAGAATGCGTCTGCGGCCGGGAAATCTTCATCAGCACCGTACTGCCGATTCTCTGCATGCGTCCAGGCTTCCGCCCCGCTTTTTCTTGCCTTTCCCCAGAATTTCAAGTATAATAAAGTAATACTTTCAACAGGGACCTGGTCTCTGGGAAAAGAAAGAGGAGGCATCCTACGGGATGAAAGAAAAGACCAATTTTACCATGCTCTGCGATTTTTATGAGCTGACCATGGGCAACGGCTACTTCCAGACTGAGATGGCCGACCGCATTTGCTACTTCGATGTATTTTTCCGCAGTGTCCCCGACAAGGGCGGGTTTGCCATCGCGGCCGGACTGGCCCAGGTGGTGGAATATATCCAGGATCTGCACTTTGATCAGGAGGATCTGGCCTATCTGAGCTCCAAGGGCTGTTTTTCCCAGGAGTTTCTCGACTACCTGGCTGAGTTCAAGTTTACCGGTGATATCTGGGCTGTGCCTGAGGGCACCCCGGTGTTCCCCGGCGAGCCTCTGCTCACCGTCCGCGCCCCTGCGATCCAGGCCCAGTTCATCGAGACCTTCATTCTGCTGTGTCTCAACCACCAGAGCCTGATCGCCACCAAGTCCAACCGCATCGTCCGGGCCGCCGAGGGCCGCCCTGTGGCGGAATTCGGCTCCCGCCGGGCCCACGGCCCTGACGGCGCTGTGCTGGGCGCCCGGGCCAGCTACATTGCCGGCTGCTCCGCCACCGCCTGCACCATGGCTGACCAGCACTACGGCTCCCCCGCCACCGGAACCATGGCCCACTCCTGGGTCCAGATGTTCCCCGACGAGTACACCGCCTTCAAGACCTACTGCCAGCTCTACCCCCAGAACGCCATTCTGCTGGTGGACACCTATAACGTCCTGAAATCCGGCGTACCCAACGCCATCAAGGCCTTCCAGGAGGTCCTTCTGCCCCAGGGCATCACCAAGTGCGGCATCCGCCTGGACAGCGGTGATCTGACCTATCTCAGCCAGAAGGCCCGCCAGATGCTGGACGAGGCCGGGCTCACCGACTGCAAGATCTTCGCCTCCAACGCCCTGGACGAGTACATCATCCGGGATCTGGTCCGCCAGGGTGCCCGGATCGACTCCTTCGGCGTGGGCGAGCGGCTCATCACCTCCCGCTCCGAGCCGGTGTTCGGCGGCGTCTACAAGCTGACCGCCATCGAGGACGCCGACGGAAACATTATCCCCAAAATCAAGATCAGCGAGAACCCCGCCAAGATCACCACCCCCCACTTCAAGAAGGTCTACCGCATCTTCTCCAAGGCCACGGGCAAGGCGGAGGCCGATCTGCTCTGCCTCCACGACGAGGAGATCGACTTCACCCAGCCCCTGGAGCTCTTTGACCCGGTGGCCACCTGGAAACGGAAGGTGTACACCAATATCGAGGTCCGGGAGCTGCTGGTGCCCGTCTTCCAGAACGGCCAGCTGGTCTACCAGGTCCCCGACCTCCAGACCAGCCGCGCCTACTGCCAGCGGCAGGTGGACGCCCTGTGGGACGAGGTCAAGCGCTTTGAAAATCCCCACAACTACTATGTGGATCTCAGCCAGAAGCTGTGGAACGTCAAGCAGTCCCTGCTCAACCGCCACGAGATGGGCTGATATGGCAGAGAACCCCCCGCACGGAACGAAACTTCCGTGCGGGGGTTTTGCTTTCTTCCGGCGGGTCCTCTCCCCCTTTTATCTTTTTTAAATACCTCTTGACACACAATACTATGTGTTATATAGTATAGCGCATAAGGAGGTGTTCGATTTGACCCCACAGATGAAGAAAGGACTTCTGGATGTGTGCGTCCTCTCTGTCCTCAGCCGGGGAGAATCCTATGGATATCAGATTTTAAAGGATCTGACCCCCTATATCGACATTTCGGAATCTACATTGTATCCCATTCTGCGCCGCCTGGAGTCCAGTGCCTGTCTGGCGGCCCACTCGGTGGAGCACGACGGCCGGCTGCGGAAAATGTACCGGATCACAGAGCTGGGCCGCCGGCAGATCCTGGATTTCCTGAAAGATTGGGAGGAGATCAAACAGATCTACCAGTACATTGAGGAAGGAGTCAAACATGAGTAAGGAACAATTTTTACAGACACTCACCTCGGGGCTCCGGCAGCTCCCTCCGGACGAGGTGATGCGGCAGCGGGACTACTACGAGGAGCTGCTGGCCGATATGATGGAGGACGGCATGAGCGAGGAGGAGGCGGTGGCCAAGCTGGGCGATGTGCAGGAGATCATTCAGAACATCCTGCGGGACACCCCTCTGCCCACTCTGGTCCGGACGAAGCTCCGCCCCAAAAACGGCTGGACCGCAGCCGCTGTGATCGTGACGATCCTGGGTGCCCCCCTGTGGGTCCCTCTGCTCCTGGCCCTGGTTCTGGCCGGCGGCGGTGTGGCATTGGCCATCTGGACGGTGATCGCAGCCCTCTTTATTGTCGTCTTTGCCCTGGGCCTGGCCGGTCTGATCATTTTCATCAAGGGCTTCACCCTGTTCCCTCTGGGGGCCGCCTATGTCCCCTTCTCCCTGGGCTCCGGACTTCTGATCCTGGGGCTGGCCATCCTGGTTTTTCTGGCCGCGGAGCAGTCCTCTGTGTTCCTGTTCCGGGGCGGCAGATGGATCTACCGCAGCATCAAGGGCCTGTTCATCAAAAAGGAGGCGTGATCCATGAAAAAACACACCAAAATACTGCTGCTTCTCTCCTCCGCTCTGATTGCCCTGGGCCTGATCCTGATGGTGGTCGGCGGCGTCATGGGCGCCCATTTTGACCGGATCTACCACGAGGGGCTGTGGGACGTGGTTTTCTACCGCAGCCAGGCCAGCACCGGCGACTTCCGCGCCGACGGGTCCTACACTCTCTCCCCCGACGGGGTCCACGGCCTGTCTGTGGACTGGCTGGACGGAGCGGTGACCATTGAGGCCTACGACGGGGCGGACATCTCCATCCAGGAGATCTGTGCCCAGCCCCTGGACGAGCACAATGCCCTGGACTACCGTGTCTCTGGCGGCACCCTGGAGATCTTCTGCATCCGCTCCCCCAAGGTGGGCTTTACCTTCTCCTACCCCTCCCTCCAGAAGGATCTGGTAATCCGTATCCCCCGGCAGCTGGCCCAGCGCCTGTCTGACCTGGAGGTCAGCTCGGTGGACAGCGGGGTGGTGCTGAAGGAGCTGCACATCGGGGACGCGGAGCTGTCCATGGCGGACGGGGATGTGACCATCCAGGGCGGCGCGGTGTCTGAGCTCTCCCTGGGCTCCATGAAAGGGGCGCTGAACCTCCAGGGGACCCAGGCGGGCACCATCAACATGGACACCATGGACGGCAGTCTTGTGGGCAGCTTCCCCCAGTGCCCCCAGTCCATTGAATTTGACTCCATGTCCGGCAGCATGGAGCTCCGCCTCCCCCGGGACAGCCAGTTCGTGGTGGACTGGGACGGTCTGGAGAAAACCGACTTCCACTCCGACTTCCCCGGCGTCCGCCACGATGGGCTCTACATCGTGGGCGACGGCTCCGCCCAGTTCTCCATGGACACCCTGAGCGGCTCCCTCTCCCTGCGCTTTGCCGATTAAAAAAAGATGGTATGTCAGATTTCACTGACATACCATCTTTTTCTGTTCTGAGTTAACCCTCCAGGGCGGACTTCCACAGCCGCTTCATGCCCTCCATGCCTGCGGTCTGCATGATCTGCACGCTGGGGTAGGCGTTGCCTTCGATGAGGGCGGGGCCCTCGTCGGTGATGGCCACATCCCAGCCCACGATGACCGCGTTGGGGATCAGCTTCACCGCCTGGGTCACCGTCTCGCACACCTTGTCCCACTGGGGGACCTGGAAGCCGGGGATGGTCACCCCGGTGGTGGGGTGGAGCAGGAAGCGGTGCTCCATCAGGTCGGCGCCCTTGGTGGTGACGATGCCGGTGTCGATATCCAGCCCGGCAAAGATGCCGCCGGAGCAGCCGTTGTCCACAAAGCCGCCGCCCACGCCCATGCGCAGCACCGCGGAGACCAGCTTGCCCTTGATGGTGAGCATCCGCACGGTGTTCACCGAGCTGGGGTGGAGCCGGGCCATCTCAGGGCACTGGACCAGCAGGGACTCCGCGATCCGGTCCTCCTTCACCAGCCGCTCCCACACCTGGTCCCGGTTCTCCGGGGTGATGGTGCACAGCTCCACGCCCTCGCCGCCGGACTCGGTGCGGGGCTTGATGATGCAGTTGGGGTGGGCATCGGCAAAGGCGTCGAACTCCTCCCGGGTGTTCCGATAGACCCGGCCGATCCAGTCCCGGTGGAGGTAGTCGCCGAACCGCTCCAGAAAGCGGTCCTTTTCCTCAAAATCAGCGAAGGCGGTCTGGGGATTTTTCCGGTGGATATCCCGCATGTCGTACAGGGTGGCAAACTCCCTGCGCCCCGCCCGGTTGCGCTCATAGAAGTGGTACAGAAAATAATCCGCAATGGTGCAGCGGTGGACCAGGAAGGCCCCCGCGTAGTCGATCATCAGCTTCAGCCGGGAGTACCCCAGCTCCTGGATGGGGTAGCGGCCCATCTCATCGAATCGGGCCAAAAGCCGCTGAACTTTCCCCATATCTCGATCCCTCCGTGTAAAACTCCATAAAATAAGAAACTTGTCTCGCTCCATTATAGGGGATTCATCCCCATTTAGCAAGCCGGAAAACACCCGAATCCCCAGCTCCTGCGTCCCGCTCTTTGTATATTCTTTCTACCCCAAAAAGTACAATTCCATTCCCGGCCGAAAAAATCGGCGGAGCGCCCGTCGGGCGTCCGCCGATCTCTGTTCGTCAGCCGGCCTTCCGCCGGGCCAGTATGTACTCCACAGCCCGGTGGAGCAGCACGCCCAGAACAATGTTCAGGGTAATGGCAATCAGATAGTAGAGCCTGCGGCTGGGACCGAAGCCGAACCAGGACTGGAGCATGGCCGTCTCCGCAAAAAAGCTCACGTTGAGCAGGTAGATCTCCAAACTGTTCTCCCCCACCAGCCGCAGCAGCTTCCGCAGCCAGCCCAGGGGCAGCTTGTCGAAGCACAGACAGGCCGCCAGGCACATGGGCACCGTGGTGAGCAGAAACAGGTGGCACAGGGGCAGGTACAGCCCCGCATCGGTGACTTTGGGCGAAATGAACACATAGAGCCCGCCAGCTGCCACGCAGGCCGCCCAGAAGAGGAGGTCCTTTCCGCCCACTCTGCGGCCCTCCACCACATAGAAGCCCATCAGCAGGCCCAGGAAAAACACCGGCACCCGGTAGGCCACGTCCAGGTGTCCCCAGTAGCCGCAGTCGATGAGGATGCGGCAGCACAGCAGCCCCAGGGCAATCCCGGCGGCGGTCCACAGAGTTCTGTGCTTCTTCTCCTTGAGCTTGTGGAAGCAGAAGGGGGTGACGGCATAGAACAGCATAATGCCAGACACATACCAGTTAAAGGACCCCTTGGCGTGGACCCAGTAGTTGAGCAGGGTGGAGTTCCAGATGAGGGAGGCCCAGTCGGCGTTCCCCCGCCAGATGGAAAACAGGGTGAAGGGCACCATCACCAGGAAATAGGCGGGCAGGATGCGCCAGGCCCTTCTGGACAGGAATGCGCCATACTCCTGGTCCCGGCGGCTCAGGGACATGACCAGCCCCATGGCGGACAGGACGATAAAAATATCCACCCCTCCGAAGCCGGCCGCCCGGATATCCCCCAGCAGCTTCAGTCCCAGGTCCAGGTCCCAGGCGTGGAAGAGCATAACCCAGATCATGGCCATTCCCATCAGCTCAGAGCGGTATTTGCTCAAAACAGAGTAATTCATATCCATCCCCCATGAAAAAGCGGCGGAGTACAGATACTCCGCCGCTTTGATGCTTTCTTTGGACTGTGCGATTACTTAATGGGCTCGCCGGCCTCTTTCTTGGCGCGGATCTCCTTCAGAGCGTCCCGGTAGCTCAGATTGACGCGGCCCTTGTCGTCGATCTCGGTGACCTTGACCCAGATCATGTCGCCGATGTTGACCACGTCCTCCACCTTCTCCACGCGGTGGTCGGCCAGCTTGGAGATGTGGACCATGCCGTCCTTGCCGGGGGCCAGCTCCACGAAGGCGCCGAACTGCAGGATGCGGACCACCTTGCCGTAGTACAGCTCGCCGACCTGGGGCACAAAGACGATGGTCTCGATCATCTTCTTGGCCACGTCGCAGGAGGCGGCGTCGGGGGAGGCGATATGGATGGTGCCGTCGTCCTCGATGTCCACGGTGGCGCCGGACTCGGCGGTGATCTTCTGGATCACGGAGCCGCCCTTGCCGATGACCTCACGGATCTTGTCGGGATCGATCTTCATGGTGATCATCTTGGGGGCGTACTTGCTCACCTCAGTGCGGGGAGCGGAGATGCAGGGCAGCATGATCTCGTCCAGGATGGCGAAGCGGGCGTCCTTGGTGATCTCCAGGGCCTCCTTGATGATCTCGTGGGTCAGACCGTCGTTCTTCAGGTCCATCTGGATGGCGGTGATACCGG
>JAHHSD010000069.1 GCA_020025425.1 Oscillospiraceae bacterium | reverse complement strand
GAACATCATCGCCGCTCCCGAGGGCATCCAGCGGGTGCAGCACGACCACCCCGACGTGGATATCTATGTGGCTTCCGTGGATGAGAAGCTCAATGAGCATGGCTACATCGTCCCTGGCCTCGGCGATGCCGGCGACCGCATTTTTGGCACCAAATAATCTTTCCCCCTTTCCACGAAAAAAGCACAGGATACAGCAAATTCTGCTGTATCCTGTGCTCTTTTTCTTCTCGGACGGTCCCCACCGATCCGCCCACCCCGCACCCTATTCCACAGGATATTGGGCAGAAAAAATACACCAGGTACAAGAACCGTATTGACAAGGCTGGTATGTAATGCTATACTAACCAGAGGTTAGTTTCAGCTAACTATATTTTTTCTTCAAAAGTTAGTCTAAACTAACCATTTAAAAACCCCTATTGGAAGGAGCGTACCCGTGAAAAAAGTGGCCATTTATGGAAAGGGTGGCATCGGGAAATCAACCACCACCTCAAATCTTTCAGCCGCATTGGCTGCACGCAACCTGAAGGTTATGCAGATCGGCTGTGATCCCAAGGCGGACTCCACAAAGAATTTGATGGGTGGACGAAAGATTCCCACCGTTCTGGATCAGATCCGGGAGAGAGGAAACCAGATCACCCTGGATGACATCGCATTTGTCGGCTTTGGCGGCATCGTATGTGTGGAGGCTGGCGGTCCCACGCCCGGGATCGGCTGTGCCGGAAGAGGCATTATCACAGCCTTCGAAAAGTTGGAGGAACTCAAGGCGTACGAGCGCTACCAGCCCGATATCGTATTCTATGACGTACTTGGCGATGTGGTCTGCGGCGGTTTCGCAATGCCCATCCGTGGTGGCTACGCAGATAACGTGTTTATCGTGACCTCCGGAGAAATGATGGCCCTCTATGCGGCGACCAACATTGCCCACGCCATTGAGAACTTCGGGAAACGCGGCTACGCCAAATTCTCCGGTCTCATCCAGAACTCCCGCAACGTGGAGAACGAGGATGCCCTGGTGGCCCAGGTGGCGCAGGAGAACGGAAGTGAGGTCATCAAGATCATCCCCCGCGACAAAGTGGTCCAGCAGGCCGAGCAGCAGGGGATGACCGTGATCGAAGCCTTCCCGGACAGCGACCAGGCAAAGGAGTACAATCTCCTTGCAGATCGGATCCTGGAGGTGATCGGCCAATGAGCTGCGCCTTTGAAAACACATTGCACTATTCCTCTCCCGCACACGGCGGCTGGGGAATTGTACGGATTGGTATGCTTGTACCAGAAAGCGTGCAGCTGTTTGTATGCCCCTTTGCCTGTGGCCGCCACGGCGCAATCGGCATTATGAAGCAATCCCTCAAGCATCGACTCTCCTATCTCTATGTGGACCAGAGCGACATCATCACGGGCTACGACCACCTGATTCCCCCGGCAATCGGAGAGCTGCTGGAGACTCTCCCCCAGCGCCCCAGAGTTATTCTGATTTTTGTCAGCTGTCTGGATGATCTGATCGGCACCGACAACGATGCGCTGCAGGAGACCCTGGAACAGGAATACCCTGACATTCGCTTCCGGGTATGCCATATGAACCCCATTTCCCTAAATTCCAAAACTCCCCCGGGCGTATCTACGCAGAACAACCTCTACAGTCTGCTCGATCCGAGCGCGGAGAAGGACAACGGTGTCAACTGCCTGGGGAACCTGGTCAAGGTCTCCCCCGACAGCGAGATCCACGCCTTCCTGCACCATCTGCAGCTGGGCACCCTGCGCCACATCTCCCAGTACGATTCCTTCGACGGATATCAGGAGATGGGCCGCAGCCGTCTGAACCTGGTCATCGCTCCCCCGGCCAAGAAGGCCGCGGACTCAATGGAGAAAAAGCTGGGGATTCCCTCCCTATTCGCCCCGGTCAGCTACAGAATGGAGGAAGTCGAAGCGTCCTATCAGGCCATTGCAGATTGCATCGGCACTGATCCTGGCACTCCGTTCGATTTCACCCCCCATGTAGAGGCCACCCGGGCCGCCATTCAGCGGGCCAGGGAAAAGGTGGGGAATACCCCCATCATTGTAGACTCCTCCGCCTTTGTGCGGCCCTTTGATGCGGCCCGCGCCTTGCTGGAGTATGGCTTCCACGTGGTCCGGGTCCAGGCCGAGGACTGCATCCCCTTCGACCAGCCCCACTTCGACTGGCTGCAGGCGGAGCACCCGGAGGTCGAGATTCTGCAGTCCAACCACCACCGCGCAGTTCTCTTCGATCACAAGATTCCGGAGAGTATTGCAGTGGGCGTGGATGGCGCATATCTGGCCGGCTCCAAGTACGCGGCGGATCTGTTCAACGATGAGGGGATGTTCGGTTACCACGGGATCCAGTCCCTGATGGGTCTGCTGGAACACGCTCTGGATCAGCCCGTGGATCTGGAGAAACTCATTCTGGATTATGGATTGGTGGTGTAATTATGGCTATACTTTCGATCTGCCTTCCGCCCTTTTCTCCGGACTACTCCGGTGTCTCCTCGGTTCTGTTTGATCTGCACACCGTTACCGCCATGCACGACGCCTCTGGTTGCACCGGAAACTACACCGGCTACGATGAACCCCGCTGGTATGGCTCTCAGTCCGCCATCTTCTGCTCCGGTCTGCGGGAAATCGATGCAATCCTGGGCGATGACGAGAAGCTGGTCAAAAAGATGATCGCCGCATCGAAGGACATCCACCCCCAGCTCATGGCCATGGTGGGCAGCCCCGTGCCAATGGTCATCGGCAGCGACCTCACCGGTCTGGCCGTCGAGCTGGAAGAGCGCACCGGTATCCCCTGTCTTGGCTTTGACACCACCGGCACCCATTACTACGACTGCGGTGTCTCCGAGGCCCAGTTCAAGATTTTGAAGCGGTTTGCCGTCCCCATGGAGACGGTGCCCAACACCGTAAATATTCTGGGTGCAAATCCCATGGATTTCGGAACGGGTGAAAACCTGGCAGCCTTCAAGCAGCTGCTTACGGATGCGGGCTTCACGGTCAACCTCTGCATGTCCATGGATTATACACTGGAACAGGTAAAGCACGCCGCCTGCGCTGAGATCAATCTGGTGGTCTCCAAAAGCGGTCTGCGTCCCGCCCGGTTCCTGAATGAGCGCTTTGGCATCCCCTATCTCTGCGGCCTGCCCTACGGAGAGCGCTGCGCACAGGACTACCTGAACACCATTGACGAAGTGCGCCGTACAAAAGTCTCCACCATCCTCAAGGGACAGCCCGCTGACCAGGACGAGATCCTCATCATCGGAGAGCAGGTCCAGTCCAATGCCATTCGTCTGGCCCTGGAACAGGAGTGCGGCATGTCCAACATCACGGTGGGCTGCATCTTTGGGCGGGACGAGGCCCTGGCCCTCCCCCAGGACAAGGATCTCCCCAGCGAGCGTGCCATCCGCGAGGAGATGAAGAAGCCCTGCTACCGCACAATCATTGCAGATCCTTTTATGCGCATGGTCCTCTCCGAGGAGGAGCAAAAGTCCTTTTGGGATTGTTCCCTGTATGCCGTTTCCAGCAAATTGGGAAAGGGCGTTGTCCCCATGATTGGCAAGCAATTTAACCAATGGATATCAGAAAGAAGGTAATATCTCATGCAGTTTAAGAAACGATTTCTCTCTTTTCTTCTGGCGGGCAGTCTCTGCCTGGGTGTGATCTCGGGCTGCACCCCCGCCGATGATTCGAAGCCGTCCGCGACTCCGACAGCGACCCCCTCTGCCACCCCCACCCCTGGCAGCAGCACCGAGACTCGCGTGATCACGGACCACGCCGGCCACGAAGTGGAGATTCCCACCCAGATCAACCGCATTGTCATCACTTCCATCACCCCCCTGCCCTCTGTTTACAGCCTGTTTGATGGCTCCTCGGACCGCCTGATCGGCATGAGCCCCGCATCCATGGCCTCCACAAAGAATTCTCTTCTGGCCGACAAGATTCCCGGCATCACCGAGGTGCGCACCGATTTCATGAGCGGCGACAATGTGAACATCGAGGAGCTGCTGGCCATGAAGCCCGACGTGGTTTTCTATCGCGCTGAAAACCAGGAGGAGTATCAGAAGCTGTCCGAGGTGGGCATCCCTGCGGTGGGCTTCTCGACTGCAAAGTGGGCCTCCAATTCGATCGAGACCTTTGAGGGCTGGGTCACCCTGCTGGGCGATGTGCTCCAGCAGCAGGACAAGGCCGCCGGCATCTCCGAATACGGCCGTGAGGTCTACGACATGATTCAGACCCGCCTGGCCGAGGCCGGCCCCGACCTGAAAAAGCCCCGCGTCATGTGGCTGTTCCGCTACAGCAACGGTGTTGTGACCACCACCGGTCAGAAGCACTTTGGCGAGTACTGGGCCAACTCCACCGGTGCGGTCAACGTGGCCCACGACACGGAGTCCGGCACCTTCGAGCTCAGCATGGAGCAGATCTACAACTACGACCCCGACATCATCTACATCAGCAACTTCGCCCCCTACCTGCCCGAGGATCTCTACAACAACGCCATCGAGGGCAACGATTGGAGCGTTGTACGCGCCGTACAGGAGAAGCACGTCTACAAATGCCCCCTCGGCATGTACCGCTGGTATCCCCCGTCCTCTGACACCCCCCTCATGCTGCTCTGGCTGGCGAAAAACCATCACCCCGAGCTCTTTGCCGACATCGATATGACTGAGGAGCTCAAGAGCTACTACAAGCGCTTTTATCAGGTGGAGCTAACGGACGAGAATATTGAAAAAATCTTCGCCCCAAGCCGTGAGGCAGCTGGAGCGTAAAGACGATGAGTCGTAAATTTCAAAGAATTTTTTCCGTTTTCCTTTTCGTGCTCCCATTTCTGTGCTTCATCATCTGCTTGGGCATCGGCCGCTACCGCATCTCTGTGCCGGACACCGTGGAAATCCTGTTTTCTCCCCTCACTGGGACAACGGTAGATGCAACCGCCTATTCCGTCCTGTTTAAAAGCCGTTTCCCCCGCCTGCTGCTCTCCCTGTTTGTGGGCGCGGGGCTCTCCGTGGCGGGCGCCTCGTTCCAGTCCCTGTTCAGCAATCCGCTTGCTACACCGGACACACTGGGCGTCGCCACGGGCGCTTCCTTCGGCGCGGTACTGGCCCTCCTCATCAGCCGGAATCCGCTCATTGTACAGATTCTTGCCCTGGCGATGGGTCTGATCTCCCTGTTTGGCACCTACCTGCTCAGCCGTCTGAACGGACGCAACAGCATCGTCATGATCGTGCTCTCCGGCATGGTGGTCTCCTCCTTCTTTCAGGCACTGGTTTCCCTGGCGAAATATGTTGCCGATCCGGAGGAGGATCTCCCCGCCATCACCTACTGGCTGATGGGCGGTATGGACCGGGCCACCATGCGCAACATCTCTCTGGGACTCCCCCTCATTGCCATCGGCGTCCTCATTCTGGTGTTCCTGCGCTGGCGCCTCAACATCATCTCCCTGCAGGAGGATGAGGCAAAGTCCCTTGGCATCAACCTGAAGAGCATGCGCCTTCTGGTGATGATCTCCTCCACCATGGTCACCGCTTCCTGCGTGTCCATGTGCGGTCAGGTGGGCTGGGTGGGTCTGCTGATCCCCCACGCCGCCCGCATGATTTACGGCAGCGACAACCGCCGCATCATCCCCGCCTGCATCGGGATGGGCGCTGCGTTCATGGTCCTCATCGATACCGCAGCCCGTTCCATTACCGCCTCCGAGATCCCGGTTTCCATCTTAACCGCCCTCATCGGCGCCCCCTTCTTCATTCTCCTGCTGCGCAAAACCGGAGGTACGTCACTATGATTTTTTCCGTTGTAAATGGCTGTTTTGGCTATGGAAAAGCACCGATTCTGAATGATATCTGCTTTTCTCTCCAGCAAAAAGAAATTCTTGCTGTTCTGGGGCCAAATGGCGTGGGTAAAACCACCTTGCTGCGCTGTATGATGGGACTGCTCCCCTGGAACAGCGGCGAGACCAGGATCAACGACACTCCGATCACCCAGATGAAACACACGGAGATCTGGAGCAAGATCGCCTATGTGCCCCAGGCCAAAGGTGTCGCTCTGTCCTACACCGCCGCCGAAATGGTGCTCATGGGGCGCTCCTCCCGGATTGGTTTCTTCTCGCAGCCTACGGCTGAGGATAAGCAGGAGGCCATGCAGGCCATGGAGCTGGTCGGCATCTCTCAATTTGCAGAGAAAAAATGCAATGAAATGAGCGGCGGCGAACTGCAGATGGTCTTGATCGCCCGCGCACTTGCCGCAAAACCTGAGCTGCTGGTGCTGGACGAACCGGAATCCAACCTTGATTTTAAAAATCAGCTCATTATTCTGGAGACCATCCAGCGCCTGGTACAGGAACAGCATATTGCCACCATCGTGAACACCCACTATCCTGCACATGCACTCAAAATCGCAGATCAGGCATTGATCCTCAACCGCAGCGGCAGCAGCATCAGCGGCCCCGCAGCGGAGATCATCAATGAAGAACATATGCGTCAGGCTTTTCAAGTCAATGTAAAAATCGAAGATTACCTCTACGATGGGGTCCTGTACAAAAACGTAATCCCCATTTCAGTGGATATGACGCGATCCGCCTCCGCAAACTGATCTCCCCCCTCACTTAACGCAATAGCCCCAAATGATTCCTCACCCCAAACGACGGTAATCCCCCTCAAACGCAAAACAATGCGCAGGAGCGACACAGCTTACGCTATGCCGCTCCTGCTTGTTTTTTTATTGCTGCGGAGGGCTCCCCCTCCTACATTTCGGCTTACAGGCTGCTGTCCAGCACACCCGTGTAGGCATTGGCGGGCATAACCCCCACCTTGCGGTCGATCTCCTTGCCATCCTTCAGGAAAATAACCGTGGGGATGCTCATGAACCCAAACGCATGTCTGAATGTTCTTTGGGTGCTTTCCTGCACTGTTGTACGCTGTTTTGTAGGGTGCCGCTTCCTGTTTT
>JAHHSD010000068.1 GCA_020025425.1 Oscillospiraceae bacterium | reverse complement strand
TCCAGCCCCCCGACTACGAGACCCGCATGGCCATCATCAAAAACAAGGCCATCCGCATGGGGGTGGACCTGCCCGAGGGCCTTTTGCAGCTCATCGCCGAGAATATCACCGCAAATGTGCGGCAGATCGAGGGCACCGTCAACAAAATCATGGCCTATCAGCAGCTGATGGGGGACAGCGTGGACAAGGACACCGTGTTCCGCGCCGTCAAGGACATGTTCAAGGACCGGTCGGACATCGTGCCCACCGCCGACGTCATCATCGACGAGGTGTGCAAGTTCTACAACATCGAGGCCGACGCCCTCCGGGGCCAGAGCCGGACCAAGGACGTCTCCCTGGCCCGCCAGATCGCCATGTACCAGATCCGCCGCATGACCAACCTCAGTCTGAAGGAGATCGGCAAGGAGTTCGACAACCGGGACCACACCACGGTGCTCCACTCCATCGAGCGCATCGAAAAGCTGGTCAAGCACGACTCGGAAAAGGCGGAGATCATCAAGGATATCACCGCAAATATCAATATACGCTACGAGTAAGTCTCGGCGGGCCGCCCCGCCGGGACCGGCTGTGCATACCCAAAAAGGGGGTCCCACAAGGCCCCGCTTTTTTTCCACACTTCCACCGTATTTTGGGGACATGTGGAAAACTCTGTGTGGAAAGTTGAAAACTCATTTTTGCACTGTGGAAAACCCTTCGATTTTTGTCACACCCCCTGTGGAGACGGTTTTCCGCACCGCTCTAGGGATTCCGCCGTTTTTCCACATCATTTTCCCCTACGGACGACTATTACGAAAATTAACCTCTCCTCTCCCCAGAGAGAGAGCGATCTTGATTGGAGGTCCCTTCCTATGAAATTCTCCTGCGAAAAAGCCCTGTTACTCGCCGCCGTCGCGACAACCTCCCGTGCCGTGGCCCCCAAGAGCTCCATCCCAGCCCTGGAGGGCATCCTGCTGGAGGCCAATTCCCAACTCCGCCTCACCGGCTACAATCTGGAGACCGGAATCCAGGCCACCGTCCCCGCAGAGATCCAGGAACCCGGCTCTCTGGTGCTCTCCGCCCGCCTGTTCGGCGAAATTGTGCGGAAAATGCCCGATGATATGGTAATTTTTACCGCTGAGAACTACATGGTCAACATCAAATGCGGCCTGAGTGAGTTCAATATCCTGGGCACCGAGCCCGAGGAGTTCCCCGAACTGCCCACCGTGGATCAGCTCAACGGCCTGACTCTGGATCAGCCCGTGCTGAAATCCATGATTTCCCAGACCCTGTTCGCCGTCAGCGACAACGAGAGCCGCCCCGTCCACACCGGCTCCCTCTTTGAAGTGGATGACAACGGCCTGACCGTGGTCTCTGTGGACGGCTACCGCCTGGCGCTGCGCAGGGAAAAAGTGGAAAATATCCAGGGCCCCCTCCCCTTCTCCTTCGTGGTCCCTGGCTCCGCCCTCAGCGAGGTGGAAAAGCTGTGCTCCGGCGAGGGTCCCATCACCATTTCTCAGGGCGCCCGGCACATCATGTTCCAGACCGGCGACGCCATTCTGGTCTGCCGCCGGCTGGAAGGTGAGTTTTTGGCCTACAAAAATGCCATTCCCCGGAATAATCCCATCTATGTTCTGGGCGATACCCGGGCTATGCTGGCCTCCATCGAGCGTGTTTCCCTGATTATCAGCGATAAATTGAAGAGTCCCCTGCGCTGCGTCTTTGGAAACGGGGTCATGGATATCTCCACCAAGACCGGGATCGGCGACGCCGCCGATCAGTGCCCCATCGAGGGAGACGGAAAAGGTCTGGAAATCGGCTTCAACAACAAATATCTCATGGAGGCCCTGAAGGCCGCCCCCGCCGAGAAGCTGCGTCTGGAGTTCAGCTCCGGGGTGGCCCCCTGCGTCATCCTGCCCGCCGAGGGGGAGGAGAACTTTATCTATATGGTTCTGCCTGTGCGGCTGAAGGCCAATTAAAATCCACAGGTTTTGCAGAAAATGGGGAAACTTTTTCGATTCTGAATAAAGTTGATGCGGCGGCGGTTTGATTTCGTTTTTGCCGGAAGTTGAGGGAACAGGTCCTCGCCCTCCCGGCGGGGTCAGGATAGTTTCGCCCCCGGGCGGGCCGGTTTGATCTCGTTTTCCCGGCAGTCAGGGCGACAGGTCCTCGCCCTCCCGGCGGGGTCTGCTTTTGGTCGCAAAAGCAGACGGAAAACGATCAGGGGCTGCGGCCCCTGAAACCCCAAAAGGCCCGCGGCGGTGCAGGTTTAGAACCCTCCCAAACTGGTAGGTCCAGCCCTAAACGAATCGGTCTGGCAGTCTCTTTACTGCGGCTGCCGCCCCTCGCTATGCCACCCCGCAAACTTGATTCGTTCTACATTTTTTAGGGGTGCCAGCAAGGCCGCACAGAATGCGGTGTTCTTGGGGAACAGCGGCACTTTCGGAATTGCGCTTGTGGTGACCTGAAAATTTCTCCACATCAGCGGCCTGAGTTGTGGAAATAAAAGAGCGAACATCCTTCAACTGCCAGAGCTTCAAAAGAAGCAGGCAGACATTGGCGGCCTGTTTGCAGGGTCCTTAAGGAGTAACTATTGTAGGGCTTGCGGGGCTCTTTACGCGGGCCGGCAGGCGGAGTCGTTCAAGTGCCGGTTTGATTCGCGATGTGCGAGCGGTCCCAGGTCTGGGCGGGTCATTAAAAACCCACCGCCGCCCTCTCATGGGGTACCAGGGGCCCGGGGCCCCTGGCGTCTTTTCCCCGATTTTTGACGGGAAAAATCGGGTCGCCCGGGGGCGAAAACCTCCCTTCCCACGCCGGGAGGGCGAGGACCAGCTGCCCCGACCGACAGAAAAACGAGATAAAACCTCCCAAGTAACGATCAAACCCCTTTTTCAACCAGTTTTCCCCCTCAAAATTGATCCCAAAATCCCAAACTGACGAGGTTATGTTATGGAAACACATGAAATCAAGATCCACACCGAATTCATCAAGCTCCAGGACCTTCTGAAATTCGCCAACGCCGTGGAGACCGGCGGGGACGCCAAGCTGATCATCCAGGAGGGCCGGGTGGAGGTCAACGGCGAGCCCTGCACCATGCGGGGCAAGAAGATGCGCCCCGGCGACCGGGCCTGCATCGACCATGAGCTGGAGCTCGTGGTGGTATGACCATCCAGGGGCTGAAGCTGGAGCAGTTCCGCAACTATCCCCGGCTGGAGGCGGAATTTGATCCCAGGGTCAACCTGATCTACGGGGAGAACGCCCAGGGCAAGACCAATCTGCTGGAGGCCATCGCCTACCTGTCCACCGTACGGTCCCACCGGGCCAGGTACGACCGGGAGATGATCCGTCTGGGCCAGGACAGCGCCCTGGTCCAGGGCCGGGTCCACGCCCGGGACCGGGACTTCAACCTGGAGGCCAGGCTGATCCGGGGGCGGAGCCGCCAGCTCCAGGTCAACGGAGTGCGGCTGAGGACCTCCGGGGAGATGATGGGCATTCTGTCCACCGTCCTGTTCTGCCCCGAGGATCTGTACCTCATCCGGGAGGGCGGGGCCGCCCGGCGGCGGTTTTTGGACAGTGCCATCTGTCAGCTGCGGCCCAGGTACGCCCAGGCCCTGAGCGAATTCAACCGGCTCTACGAGCACAAGACCCGGATTTTGCGGGACTGGGAGGAGCACCCCTCCCTGCTGGACGCCCTGGACGACTTCAATCTCCGGCTGGCCCAGGTGGGGGCCCTCATCATCCACTACCGGGCCCACTTCATCAAGCGGCTCCAGGAGGAGGCCCCCCTCATCCACGCCGACTTCTCCGGCGGCCGGGAGGAGCTGGGGCTGCGGTACGAGACGGTGTCCACCGTCACGGACCCCCTGGCGGGGCCCAGGGAGCTGCTCCCCCTGCTGCTGGAGCACCAGCGCACCCACCGCCAGGCCGAGCTGGACAGCCGCCAGTGTCTGTCCGGCCCCCACAAGGACGACCTGCTGGTGGAGCTCAACGGCCTGTCCGCCAAAACCTACGGCTCCCAGGGCCAGACCCGCACCGCCGCCCTGTCCCTGAAGCTGGCCCAGCGGGAGATCATGTTCCAGGAGACCGGGGAGTACCCCGTCCTCCTGCTGGACGACGTGCTCTCGGAGTTGGACGAAAAACGGCAATCCTTCGTCCTCAACCGCATACAGGGGGGACAGGTGTTCATCACCTGCTGTGAGGAGGATAAGCTGGAGGGCCTGGAGTCGGGCCGGGTGTTCCACATCCGGGGCGGCGCCCTGGCAGAGGACTGAAGCCGTCCACAAAATACAGCGCAGCTGTGGAAAAAATTTCAGCGCGAGAGGAGTTGGGTCCATGTACCTGCATCTGGGACAGTCGGTGGTGGTGCCGTACAGCCGCATTCTGGGCATCTTCGACCTGGACAACACCAGCTGGTCCTACAAGACCCGGGAGTTCCTGGACCGGGCCGAGCGGGAGGGCCGGTCGGTCTGGGTGTGCGACGATCTCCCACGCTCCTTTGTGCTGGTGGGTCAGGAGGACGGACCGGCCACGGTCTACCTCTCCCAGCTCTCCTCGGCGGCCCTGATGGGCCGGGCGGAGCGCAACGGCGTGGAGTGATCCCGCCCCGCAGAGCAATCAAACATCGGTCTCGTTGAGATGGGAGAGGTCAGAGGTCCCCTCTTGTCCCTCCCATCCCAACGAACGAACGCCATAACTTTTTGGAGGTATCTTATGTCTGAAGAATTAGAACGAAGCTCCACCCAGGTGGAACATGAATACGGCGGCTCGGAGATCCAGGTGCTGGAGGGACTGGAGGCAGTCCGCAAGCGCCCCGGCATGTACATCGGCTCCACCTCGGAGTCCGGCCTGCACCATCTGGTCTATGAGATCGTGGATAACTCCATCGACGAGGCCCTGGCCGGCTATTGCAGCGACATCACTGTCACCATCAATCCGGACAACACCATCACTGTCACCGACAACGGCCGCGGCATCCCCGTGGACATCCAGCCCCAGACCGGCAAGCCCGCCCTGGAGGTGGTGTTCACCATCCTGCACGCAGGCGGCAAGTTCGGCGGCGGCGGCTACAAGGTCTCCGGCGGCCTGCACGGCGTGGGCGCCTCGGTGGTCAACGCCCTTTCCGAGTGGCTGGAGGTCCAGGTCCACAAGAACGGGCAGATCTATGAGATGAAGTTTGCCCGGGGCAAGATCACCCAGGAGATGACCGTGGTGGGCAAGACCGACCACACCGGCACCACCGTCACCTTCAAGCCCGACCCCGAGATGTTCGACACCCTGGTCTACAACTACGAGACCCTCCACACCCGCATGCGGGAGGAGGCCTTCCTCAATGCCGGCCTGCGCATCCAGACCGTGGACCTCCGGGAGGGCCAGGAGCAGGAGGACGACATGTACTACGAGGGCGGCATCAAGGAGTTTGTCGCCTACAAGAACCGGAACAAGACCCCCATCCACTCCGACGTGATCTACATGCAGGGCACCCAGGAGGACTCCACCGCCGAGGTGGCCATGCAGTATAACGACGGCTACCAGGAGCTGATGGTCTCCTTCGCCAACAATGTCCGCACCCCCGAGGGCGGCATGCACGAGGAGGGCTTCCGCCGGGCCCTGACCAACGCCCTGAACGCCTATGGCCGGAAGGCCAAGCTGCTGAAGGACGACGAGAAGATCACCGGTGACGACTGCCGGGAGGGTCTGACCGTGGTCATCTCCGTCAAGCTGACCAACGCCCAGTTCGAGGGCCAGACCAAGGCCAAGCTGGGCAACAGCGAGATCCGCACCCTGGTCAACCGCATCGTCTCCGACGGCCTGGAGGTCTACCTGGAGGAGCACCCCGCCGTGGGCAAGGCCATTCTGGAAAAGACCATCCTGGCCTCCCGTGCCCGGGACGCCGCCCGCAAGGCCCGGGAATCCGTCCGCCGCAAGACCGCCCTGGGCGGCGCGTCCATGCCCGACAAGCTGCGCGACTGCAACGAGACAAATCCCGAGCTCACCGAGCTGTACATCGTCGAGGGCGACTCCGCCGGCGGCTCGGCCACCAAGGGCCGGGACTCCCGGTTCCAGGCCATCCTCCCCCTGTGGGGCAAGATGCTCAACGTGGAGAAGGCCCGGGCCGACAAGGTCTATTCCAACGAGAAGCTCCAGCCCGTCATCGTGGCCCTGGGGGCCGGCATCGGCGACGAGTTCGACCTGGAGAAGCTGCGCTACCACAAAATCGTCATCATGGCCGATGCCGATGTGGACGGCGCCCACATCCGTACCCTGCTGCTCACCTTCTTCTTCCGCTTCATGCGCCCCCTCATCGAGGAGGGCTATGTCTACTCCGCCGTGCCCCCGCTCTATAAGCTGAACCGAGGCAAGCAGACCCGGGTGGCCTTCTCCGACCCCGAGCGCGAGGCCATCGCCGCCGAGCTGCGCGGGGACAACCCCAACGCCAAGGTGGAGATCAGCCGCTACAAGGGCCTGGGTGAGATGGACGCCCACGAGCTGTGGGAGACCACCATGGACCCCGAGAAGCGCACCCTGCGCCGCATCACCCTGGACGACGCCGCCGCTGCCGACGAGACCTTCACCATCCTCATGGGTGAGAAGGTGGAGCCCCGCAAGGAGTTCATCGAGCGCAACGCCAAATTCGCCGTCAATCTGGACTATTAAGAGGGGGAAAACTGAGAAATGTCTAAGAAACCGCAGTATGATCCGGAGGAGATCCGCTACCCGGATCAGAAGATCGTCACCTCCCCGCTGGTCCCGGAGATGGAGAAATCTTATATCGAATACGCCATGTCGGTCATCAAGGGCCGCGCCCTGCCCGACGTGCGGGACGGCCTGAAGCCCGTCCACCGCCGCATCCTCTACGCCATGTACGAGGACGGCCTGACCGCCGACAAGGCCTTTAAAAAGTCCGCCACCTGCGTGGGTACCGTGCTGGGCCGCTACCATCCCCACGGCGACCAGTCGGTGTACGACGCCCTGGTCCGCATGGCCCAGGACTTCTCCATGCGCTATATGCTGGTGGACGGCCACGGAAACTTCGGCTCCGTGGATGGCGACCCCCCCGCAGCCTACCGTTATACCGAGGCCCGCATGTCCAAGATTGCAGCGGAGATGCTCCGGGACATCGAGAAGGAGACGGTGGACTGGGACCCCAACTTCGACGAGAGCATGAAGGAGCCCCGGGTCCTCCCCTCCCGCTTCCCCAACCTGCTGGTCAACGGCTCCAGCGGCATCGCCGTGGGCATGGCCACCAACATCCCGCCCCACAACCTCAAGGAGGTCATCAACGCCACCATCTGCGTGCTGGATGACCCTGAGGCCACCCTGGGCGACCTGATGGAGCATATCAAGGGCCCCGACTTCCCCACCCGCGGCATCATCATGGGCCGGTCCGGCATCCGGG
>JAHHSD010000067.1 GCA_020025425.1 Oscillospiraceae bacterium | reverse complement strand
CACTATGGATTTTTTTCTTAGGTGTCCAACTTCATTATGCAATCAACCAAAAATTCTAATTTTGTCTCAGTAAAAAAATTTTTAGAAAGATATGGAGAAAAGACGGAATGGGGAGAACAAGACATTGGCCACAGGGCAACACACATGGCTGATTTAGCATATAACAAAATTTGGTCAATTTCAGGCATTTTTCCAGAAGTTGAATGACTATAATATCCCTTTTAATTAAGAAACACAACTTGTTGGCCACCTATAAACTATTGATATGACTGGATTTCTTGAAATCCTATAATTACACTCCGACTTTTTTTACAATCGAAGGATTTCAGATCTTTTTTTATTTTGATCATCCAAAAGGGCGGGCCGGAGTATAGCTCCGGCCCGCCCTTGTTCTGCGGCACAGCATTTATTTTTTGGAGGATATGGATTGGAGCAGCAGTAATAACAGGAAGTACAGCAGGCCGCCCACAGTCAGCATACAGAACACGAAGATCCCAAGGAATTTGCTGACCAGAAAGCCCATGCCAAGGGAGGCGGCCAGGGTGAGGACAGCGTAGATCGGCAGGGTCAGCTTGATGAAGTGGTGTACATGATCTTTGGTGAAGGTGGCCCGCATGCTCTCCTTCATGTCGTTTTTCAGCTGACCGGATGCCCCAGAGAGCACCTCCGCCAGCTCTTCCGGGGAATCGATGGTGGCATCCTGGCCCTGGGCCTCCATTTTTTTGGCTACGCGGTTAACATCCCTGCGCCCCTTCACCAGAATGAATATGGCTGACCCCGCAAAGGGGATGGAGAAGGGCCAGTAGCCGATGGCGTAAGCAAAGAAGGCCACCAGGAGAAACACGATGGCGAAGAACCAGACCAGGGGCTTGGTGATCCTGGGGTCGTTGGTCGTGGTGGTCTTTGTGGCGGCGTAGCCAATATGGCTTTTTCCCCGGACTTCGGAGAAGGGGGCAGCGGGTCTGACGTCCTGGAGCGGGACCGCTCCGTCCTCCGGAGTGAAGGTGGTGGTCTCTTTCACAGAAAAACTGCCGTTGTGGTTGATGGTGCGTTCGGTTTTCTTTTCCATATTCATTCCCCATTTGATAAAGGACCGGCCGGAGCCATACCGGGACAGCGCCCTGGGTCGGTGCAGAGCGCCCGGTATTTTGAATGGTAGGATTATAACATTAATCCTTTTGTGATTCCACAGTAATTTTTATTTTTTGCGGCTGCCCCCGAAATTTTATGAAAACTATCTGAACAGAGGGAGACCCCGGTTTTCTCAGAAAACCGGGGCCCTTTTTGGTTATGTGGGAGATTTTTTGCGATGAAATGAGGTCAGCAGCCGCCACAGGGGCAGGAGAATGAGGAAAAAGCTGAACAGGAGGGAGCTGGTGGGGGCGTCCACAGAGGCCAGAGGGACGGCCCCGGCAATGGACCAGGGGACCAGAGGTGCGACCACTACGGCGGTGTCCTCCAGCTGGATGGCCAGCCGCTGGGGGTCCTCCTCGGCCGGACCGGACAGCTGGTGGGTGAGCATGATGGAGAGGGTCTGGTTGCAGCCCACCATGCTGGTGACAACGGAGGTGAGCAGCATGGCGGTGTAGGAATTGGTGCGCTGGGCCAGAGTCAGGATGACCCGCTGTGCTCCGCTGAGCAGGCCGGTCTTTTGAAAAATTCCGGAGTAGGAGGAGGACAGGCACACAATGGCGCCCACCTTCAGCATGGACACGATCCCGCCGCCGTTGAGGAGCGCAGCCACCTCCGGATGTGCGTCCCGGTAGCCGGTGAGCAGGAGGGCTGGCAGGTCAGCGGCAGGAAAGTGCTGGAGGAGGAGACAGACCGGCAGGGCGGAGAGGATGCTCAGTCCCATGGCCAGCTTCACATTGACCTGCATGAGGGACAGGACCAGAATCACCACAGCGGGCAGAAGGGCCGCCCAGTGGAGCCGGAAACTCTGCCCGAACAGGGCGTACAGGTCGGGAAGCTGGCCGTCGTGCCGGGTACACAGGCCGATGGCCGTATAGATCGCGCAGGTCAGGGCAAAGGGGACGGCGGCAGTGCGGATCATTGCCTTGATATTCTGAAAGATGTTGGTCCCGGTGAGCTCGGAAACCAGCAGGGCGCTGGTGGACACGGGGGAGCAGCGATCGCCGAAAAATACGCCGGACAGCACCGCGCCGCCCACCAGAATCGGGTCCACGCCCATGGTGGCGGCGATGGTGGCACAGATGACGCCCATGGTGGCGGCAGTACCGAAGGCGGTTCCGGTGAGTACCGAGACCAGGCAGTTGAGCAGAAAGGCCATGACCAGGAAGAGGGCGGGGCGGATGAGCTGGGTGGTGTAGCAGACAATGACCGGCACAGTCCCGGCGGCCCGCCACAGGGCGGTGAGCATTCCGATGAGCAGGAAGGTGATGAGGATGTTCCGCACTGTCTTGATGCCGGACAGGCACATCCTTCCCAGTTCCCGCCAGGAAAAGCCCTTCCACCGTCCGTAGAGGAGGAAGAACACCAGCCCCGCGGCCAGGGCATAGAGAATGGAGAGATCGAACAGGATGCAGGCGAGCAGTCCCAGACAGAACAGGGACAGGGTGAGCAGTTCCATAGGTGGTGACCTCCATGCGGGCGGTATGCAGGCCCGTTTGATAGGATGAGCATAGCACAAAAAGAAATCATTGTAAAACCGTTATGTCCGGTATATATCGCAAACAGAATTTGTGGTATGGGGGAGAACATGACACTGACCGGTATGGAGTATTTTGTGACCCTGGCCCGGGAGCGCCGCTTTACCCGGGCGGCGGAGAAGCTGCGCACCACCCGTCAGTGGAGTGCGGTCAATAAATTGATCAACACGGCGCTGAGATGTGTGGAATAAAGTCTTGTCACCACACCGGGAGCGAGGTATCATAGAGACAAATCAAGCGGGAGGAGGGAACCGCATGGGCGATATCGTGGAATTTGGGCGCTTCTGGGAGAACCTGGAGCCGGAGGAGATGACCCGGGAGGAGCTGCTGGGCTGCATGGAAAAGCTCCGCTCTGAGCTGGACCGGCTGGATCAGCAGGAGCCGGAGGACATGGACAGCGAGGCTTACGAGACCTGGGGCGACCGGCATGAGGAGCTGGAGGATCTGGTGGACGAGATCATGGACCTTCTGGACGAGCTGGAGGACTGACTATCTGCGGGAGTGCAGCCTTATGCCCTCCCGGTCTGAAAGAGATGGTATGAAAAAAGCGGGGACATCGTATTGGATGTTCCCGCTTTTTTGTACCATATGGGGGGCCGGATCAGCGCTGCTGTCCGGAGGGATTCCGAAACAGCAGAGAGATACACCACAGGGCGGAGATTCCCACCAGGGTGTAGATGACCCGGCTGATCAGACTGCCGGAGCCGCCGCAGATAAAGGCCACCAGATCAAATTTGAATAGTCCAACACTGCCCCAGTTGACACCACCGATGATCAGCAGGGTCAGCGCGATCTTGTCAAAGAGCACAGTTCCCACCTCCTTGTTGTTGTAGTACAAGGATAGTTTGGACCGGAGATGGGGATTTATGCAGAAAAATCCACAATTATTTCAGAGAATGTGGACCAAAGCCCTTGGGGAGCAGCTGGGACAGGGAGCAGACCCGGAATTGTCCGTCGTTCCGGGCGGCCAGCACGGTCAGGTCCGGGGCGAACTCGTACAGCATCTGACGGCAGGCCCCGCAGGGCCAGCAAAAGTCCTCTCCCTGCCCGGCGATGGCCACCGCCTGAAATCCGGAGGTGCGGCCCTCGCTGACCGCCTTGAGCAGGGCGGTGCGCTCGGCGCAGATGGTGGAGCCGTAGGCGGCATTTTCCACGTTGCAGCCGGTAAAGACGGTCCCGTCGTCGCAGAGCAGCGCGGCCCCCACCGCAAAGTGGGAATAGGGAGCGTAGGAGCGCTGACGCATCTCCAGAGCCAGGGCGACCAGAGCTTCATTTGTCATACCATCGACCTCCTGATCCGGAATCGTTCAAAATTCGGGGAATGGGGGCAGGTCCTCGGGCAGACGGTCCAGCCAGTGGATGGAGCCGTCCCACTCCCCCGTCCCGCACAGACTGAGCCGCCAGCCCTCTCCCGCACGGAGATAGAAGCGCAGGCCGTCCAGCTCCAGCCGGTCCTCCCCGGGCTCTGGCAGGGGGACCCGGATGGCGCTGATGGGGCGCCGGAGCCCAAGACCGCTGTACTTGCAGCAGCTCTCCTTCATGGACCACAGCAGGGCGAAGTCCTCGTCGCTGTCCCCCCGGCTGCGCAGCCAGGCCCGCTCCCCGGGACTGCACACCTGGTCGGGCAGACTGGGGCGGTGGGGCTTGGGGACCTGGATGTCCGCGCCGATAGGTTGACTGTCCAAAGCGCACAGGGCCAGGGAGCCGCTGTGGCTCAGATTAAACTGAAATTGAGGATATTGGGGAAAAAACGGTTTTCCGTGGGGCCCACGGGCCAGTTCAGGCAGGGCGTCCATCCCCCAGCACAGACCGGCTCCGCAGGCCAGCAGAGGGTGGGCCAGCTGGCGGGCGTTCTCGTGCTTCAGAATGAAAACTTCCATGCAGACCGCTTTGTGTCAGGATCGTTACAGGCTGTCCTTGGAGATCGGGGCCAGAAGGACCCGTCCGGTGCCGCGGTACACGTTGACCAGACCCTCACCGGAGGCGGCGGAGCCGATCAGGCTCTTGCCGGAGCGCTCCACGGTGAAGTCCAGGCTACCGCTCCAGGCGATGGCCATGTTGCCGTCCACCTTCAGGGTGTCGTTCTCCAGCTGGATCTCCACCAGCTCCTCCTTGGGGCAGAGGGACTCCAGGCAGAGGATGCCGCTGCCCTGGATGCCCAGATTGAACAGACCCTCGTTGCCGGCCACGGCGGAGGAGAAGTTGGAGCGGGCGACGGCTTTGTGCTTCAGGCTGGACTCACAGGCCAGGAAGAGACCGTCGTCCAGCACGATGGAGCCGTTCCACTGGCCCACATCTACAAGCAGGATGTGCTTATAGGTGGGTTCCAGGACCAGAATGCCGTTTCCGGTGTACTCCGGCTTGATGGCGGATTCACCGGTGACGCTGCCCCGCAGAGCCTTGCTGAACAGATCGCCCACACCCTTCACACCGGTGGTGGCGTTTACGTTGCCCACGGTCCACTGCATGGCGCCGGCCTGGGTGGTGATGTTGCTCTTGCTCACATCACAGATGACCTGACGCTTGCGCACGTTCATGGCGTTGCAGTAGTAGGCCAGCTGGGCGTCGCCGGGCATGACGCTCAGGTCCTTCTGATACTCGATGACAGAAAAAGCACCGAGGGTATCCAAAGTGCGGACGTCGTCATTTTGGGTAAAATTACTGATCTGGAACATAGTATGTCACTCCTTTAATTTGTGTAGTCGTTTTATGCGGGAATTTACCTGCTGCAATTATACCACGGTGCAGGAAAAGGGAGCAAATAAAAATTTTGTGAATCTTTTGCATTCTGCATAGTATGAAGTTTTTTCGCCAGACTAGAAATATAAAATCATTGAAAAATGAGGTGGACAAGGTGAATATATCCGATCAGGACTACGACGCGCTGATCAAAGAGCGGTCCAAGCCCTCCCCCATGGGGAAAAATCTGCTGTGGGCCTTTTTTGTGGGCGGCGGGATCTGCACCCTGGGCCAGGTCCTGCTGGAGCTCTACCAGAGCTGGGGGCTGGATCAGGAGAAGGCGGGGACTGTGGTCTCCATCACCCTGATCTTCTGCGCGGCCCTGCTCACCGGTCTGGGCTGGTTCGATGAGCTGGCCAAGCACGCCGGGGCGGGTACGCTGGTCCCCATCACCGGCTTTGCCAATGCCATGGTGTCCTCGGCCCTGGAGTTCAAAAGCGAGGGCCTGATCACAGGCACTGAGGTGAAGCTCTTTACCATTGCCGGGCCAGTGCTGATCTCCGGCATCAGCGCATCGGTGGTGGTGGGCCTGGTGACCTGGCTGGTGCAGCAGCTGGGCTGAGGGGACAAGCGCGGTACGGGGCGGCTGCTCTGTGCCGCGTTTTGTTTCAAATTTTAAAACTGGAAACTTTGGAAAAACGGGGGCGGAACGATCTGGAAACCCCAGCTGTCAGACCTGTTTGCGGGGGAGCATGGAAAAGGTGGAAGTGGTGCCCACGTTTTTTTAGAGGACCCTGAGCCATACTGAGTGTGCGGGGAATCGCTGCGGTTCCCCGCAAAACGGATGGATCAGGGGGAGAAAACATGGAACAGGGATCAAAGAAAAAGCCGCTGGCTCTGCTGGCGCTGGTCCTGGGCTGTGCGCTGGTCTTTGGACTGACGAGGCCCCAGGAGCGCGCGGTGGCCGCCGGCGCGGTGCTGGACCTGCCGGTCCAGCGGTCTGCTGCGGCGGCCCAGACTGAGGTGACCGGCCGCCGGCTGGTGCCAATGGGCCGCGCGGTGGGCATCAAGCTGTTCTCCAACGGCGTACTGGTGGTGGGCCTGTCTGACCTGGAGACAGAGGCCGGGGCCGTGGGCCCGGGCAAGAGCTGCGGACTGCGGGCAGGTGATGTGATCACCCACATCAATGGCCATGAGGTAGACACCATCGAGCAGGTACAGGACATTCTGAAGAAAGAGGGGGCGCAGCCCCTGACCCTTCAGGCCAGCCGGGAGAAGAAAAGCATGCAGCTGTCTGCCCAGCCGGTCAAAAATGAAAAGGGAGAGTATCAGCTGGGGGTCTGGCTGCGGGACTCCATGGCCGGGATCGGCACCATGACCTTCTATGACCCGGAGAGCGGCACGTTTGCTGCACTGGGCCACGGAATCAACGATGTGGACACCTCTGTGCTGATGCCCATGGAGTCGGGCAGCATCATGTATGCCGCCGTGTCCGATGTGAAGAAGGGCGCGGTGGGCGACCCGGGCGAGCTGCACGGAAACTTCGATGTAAACCGGGATATGGGTACCCTCCGCTCCAATACGAATACGGGAATCTACGGTGCCCTGACCGACCAGACCCTGGTGGGAGCGGGGCAGCCTATGGAGGTCGCGGCGCGGGATGAGGTCCACACCGGCTCCGCCACGATCCTGTCCAACGTGGATGGGGAGACGGTCCGGGAATACCAGGTGGAGATCACTAAGGTGTACGGCCCCAGCGCGGGGGAGACCCGAAATCTGGCCCTCCGCGTCACCGACCCGGAGCTGCTGGCCAAGACCGGCGGAATTGTCCAGGGTATGAGCGGTAGCCCCATCATCCAGGATGGCAAGCTGGTGGGCGCTGTGACCCATGTGCTGGTCAATGACCCCACCAAGGGCTATGGTATTTTTATTGAAAACATGCTGAACGCAGCGGAATAACAGAAAGCGGCAGAGGGAAAATCCCTCTGCCGCTTTACTGCGTTAGGATATGGATGTATAATTGTATCATAGTAGT
>JAHHSD010000066.1 GCA_020025425.1 Oscillospiraceae bacterium | reverse complement strand
GTGGTGCTGGACGAGGCCGACCGGATGCTGGACATGGGCTTTGTCCGGGACGTGACCCATATTCTGGACAAAATGCCCCAGCGGCGCAACCTGGGCCTCTTTTCCGCCACCATTTCCCGGGAAGTCATGGATATCTCCTGGGTCTACCAGCGCGACCCCGTGGAGATCACCGTCCGGGCCGACGAGCAGAACAAGCCCGACATCGCCCAGTATCGCCTGGAGGTGGAGCGCAACCGGAAGATGGAGCTGATGGTCCGTCTCATGGAGGCGGGGGGCTACGAGCGGGTCATTGCCTTCTGCAACACCAAAAATATGACCGACCGGCTGGCCGGTCTGCTCCAGATGCGCCGCATCACCTGCCAGGCCATCCACGGCGACATCCAGCAGCGGGTCCGGGAAAAGACCCTTCAGCAGTTCCGGGAGGGCAAGCTCCGGGTGCTGGTGGCCACCGATGTGGCCGCCCGGGGCCTGGACATCGACGACGTGGACGCCGTCTTTAACTACGACGTCCCCGACGAGAACGAGTACTATATCCACCGCATCGGCCGCACCGGCCGGGCCAAGCGCCACGGCGTGGCCTTCACCCTGGTGTCCACCATCACCGAGGGGGTGCGCCTGGACGACATCCGTAAAAACACCGGCAACGAGATCCAGGACGTCTCCCTGAGCGAGACGGGGGAGCTGGTCCCGGTGGAAAAGCGCTGACGGGATGGACCGCTCCCACCGGCGCATAGAATAAATCGTGTCCCTGGGGACATGACAGGATATGGAGTGACGTATATGAACGGCAAAAAATTGTATCGCACCGAACATGGTTATAAGATGATCTCCGGTGTCTGCGGCGGGATCGGCGAGTATTTTGATATCGACCCCACTCTGATCCGGATCGCCTGGGTCATTGCCGCTTTTATGGGCGGCACCGGCGTGCTGCTCTATCTGGCCTGCGCCTTCATCATTCCAACCAAGAGCGACGTGTATCCCGGATATTGACCGGAGTATCGGAACGCCTCCCCGGCTCCGGGGAGGCGTTTTTTACAGGGGCGGACCGCCCCGCTATCCTATATTATAGTTATAGAGGAGGAACCCATATGCTTTTCACCCGATTTTCCACCCAGGCCGACGTGCCGGTGCTGCGCCGGCTCTGGAAGCTGGCCTTTGGGGACAGCGACGCCTATCTGGACAATTTCTTTCTCCGCTACTACCGGCCCGAGCGGGTATTTGTATTGGAGGAGGAGGGAGAGGTCCTGTCCATGTCCGCCTGGTTCGACACCCGGCTGGCGCTCCCCGACGGTCCCTCCTTCCGGGCCGCCTACCTCTACGCCGTGGCCACCCACCCCGACCAGCGGGGCAGGGGACTGGCCGCCAAGCTGATGGCCGACCTGGGCCGGACCCTGTCCGGGATGGGGGTCCAGCTGCTGACCACCGTGCCGGCCGAACCGTCTCTCCACGACTTTTTCGCCCGCAACGATTTTTCCGAGTACTTCACCCACAGTGAGTTCCTCCTTCTGCCCAAGCAAGAGGTCCAGGCCCTGCCCGGCGTCTCGCTCCGCCCCGCCTCCCCGGAGGAGTACGGCCGGGTGCGGGAGGAGCTGCTGGCCAAGCTGCCCCACATCACCTATTCCCGGGACGCTCTGGACTATCAGGCGGGCTGCTGCGCCCTGTCCGGCGGCGGACTCTACATCGGGGATACCGCCCAGGGCCCGGTCTGCCTGTGTGCCGAGGGGATGGGGGAGGGACAGATGGTGGCCAAGGAGCTGCTGGGCGCCGCCGACGTGGCCCAGGCCGGCTGCCTGCTTTTTGCCCTGAACGCCCGGGTCATATGGCGCCTCCGCACCCCTGAAGCGCCCGCCTGCCCCGGCTCTGAACGGGAGTTTGGCATGCTGCGCTGGCTAGGCTCTGCACCATACAGCCCCTCTCTCCCAGGGAAAACCGGCTATTTGGGGCTGGCCTTTGACTGATTTTCAACATTGTGCACCAAAAAGTCCGTTTCGTTTACAAAACCTCTCCTTTCCCTATATTTCATTTGTAAATACAATAATTTTGTTAGATAAAAAAATCGCTACAACTTTTTCATTGTAGTGACATACACAAAAATTCTGATTTACTATTACCGCTTTTATGTTATGATTATACATGAAGAGGGAATGCGGGATTCAATTTCGTAATCCCGTCATCATCCAACCAACATATTTTACAGGAGGAATGAGTACAATGAACAAGTACATTGAGCGAGTTCTGGCCGACACTAAGGCTAAGAATGCTAACGAGCCTGAATTCCTGCAGACTGTTGAAGAGGTCCTGACCTCCCTGGAGCCTGTTATCAACGCCCACCCCGAGTATGAGAAGGTCGCTATGCTGGAGCGTATGGTCGAGCCCGAGCGCGTGGTCGAGTTCCGCGTGACCTGGATGGCCGACGATGGTTCCTGGCACGTCAACCGCGGCTACCGCGTGCAGTACAGCGCTGCCCTCGGCCCCTACAAGGGCGGTCTGCGTTTCGCTCCTTCCGTTAACCTGTCCATCATCAAGTTCCTGGGCTTCGAGCAGGTCTACAAGGACGCTCTGACCGGCCTGCCCATCGGCGGCGCCAAGGGCGGTTCCGACTTCGATCCCATCGGCAAGTCCGACGCTGAGATCATGCGTTTCTGCCAGGCCTTCATGACCGAGCTGTATCGTCACATCGGCCAGGATATCGACTGCCCCGCCGGCGACCTGGGTGTCAGCGGCAAGGAGATCGGCTATCTGTATGGTCAGTATCGCCGCATTGTTGGCGCTGCTGAGTTCGGCGCTATGTCCGGTAAGGCTGTCACCACCGGCGGCTCCATCATGCGTCCTGAGGCTACCGGCTTCGGTGCTGTGTACTATCTGGTCGAGGCCCTGAAGCACGACGGCGAGGACATCAAGGGCAAGCGCATCGCTATGTCCGGCTACGGCAACGTGGGCTGGGGCATCATGAAGAAGTGCCACCAGCTGGGCGCCAAGGTCACCTACTTCGCTGGCCCCGACGGCTACATCCACGATCCCGACGGTGTCGACACCGAGGAGAAGCTGAACTTCATCCTGGAGATGCGCGCCAACGATCCTATGCACTGCAAGCCCTATGCTGACAAGTTCGGCTGCGAGTTCGTCGCCGGCAAGAAGTGCTGGGGCGTCAAGGACGTGGACATCTACATGCCCGCCGCTACCCAGAACGACGTCACCATGGAGTCCGCTAAGCTGATCGCTGAGTCCGGTGTTAAGTACTACATCGAGGTCGCTAACATGCCCACCACCAACGAGGCTCTGACCTTCCTGCGTGAGCAGAAGCACATGGTCGTTGCTCCTTCTAAGGCTGTCAACGCCGGTGGCGTGTCCGTCTCCGAGCTGGAGATGGCTCAGAACGCTGAGCGTCTGTACTGGTCCGCTGAGGAGGTCGACGCTAAGCTGGAGGGCATCATGAAGAACATCTACCACTCCACCGTCGAGGTTGCCGAGCGCTATGGCCTGGGCTATGACCTGGTCGCTGGTGCTAACCTGGTTGGCTTCCAGAAGGTTGCCGACGCCATGATGGCTCAGGGTGTGTTCTAATCAAGGCTTTAATTGATTCACTCAATTCCCCCTTCTCGTCAAGGCCCCTTCATTATGAAGGGGCCTTGGCCTTTCTATTTTCAAAACAAAACGCCGCAGGAGAGCCATTCTCCTGCGGCGTTTTTCTGTTTCTGCTTACTCCAGGGTCAGATCACCGGGCTTGATCCAGCCGATCTTCCGGAAGAAAAGTCCGAAGGCCCAGGTCAGCACAGCGGGGAGGACAATGCAGATCATCAGCAGGCCCAGCCAGTCCACGCCGGTGGGGGAGAGGACTGCCGCGCCCTTGGCCAGGGCCTCCTCAGAGGGGGCCATCCAGCCGGTCCACACACCGATGGGACCACACATGCCGCAGGTGCCCATGCCCGAGTTGATGGCCGCGCCGTTCATCTCCAGCCGGAACAGACAGGTGGCCAGGGGGCCGGTAATGGCGGAAGCGAGGATGGGGGGAATCCAGATCCGGGGGTTCTTGATGATATTGGGCATCTGGAGCATGGAGGTGCCCACGCCTTGGCTGATCAGGCCGCCCCAGCTGTTCTCCCGGAAGGACATGACGGCGAAGCCCACCATCTGGGCGCAGCAGCCGGCCACCGCCGCGCCGCCAGCCAGGCCCACCAGGCCCAGCACGTGGCAGATGGCCGCCGAGGAGATGGGCAGGGTCAGGGCGATGCCCACCAGCACAGAGACGGCAATGCCCATCCAGAGGGGCTGGAGCTTGGTGGCCGAGTCGATCATGTCGCCGAACCGGGCGGCCAGCCCGCCGATGGGGGGCGCGATCCACTTGGCCAGGGCCACGCCCACCAAAATGGTCACGGAGGGGGTGACCAGCAGGTCGATCTTGGTCTCCCTGGACACCGCCTTGCCGCACTCAGCGGCCACAATGGCGATGAGCAGCACCGCCAGCGGGCCGCCTGCGCCGCCCTCCGCATTGGCCGCCCAGCCCACCGCCGCCAGGGAAAACAGCACCATGGGGTCGGCCTTCAGGGCGTATCCGATGGCCACCGCCATCGCCGGCCCGGCCATGGCCATAGCGTAGCTTCCGATGTCCACCAGGTAGGGAATGCCCAGCTGCAAGCCCAGCGTCTTGATGATGGTGCCGATCAGCAGGGAGCAGAACAGGCCCTGGGCCATGGCCCCCAGCGCGTCGATCCCGTACCGCTTTGCCGAAAAAACAATGTTTTTCCGGGCGCAGAATTCCTTGAATTTTTCCATTTTCTTCTCTCTCTTCTCCTTATTCCATAAAAAATGGCTATACAAGTGTCAAGACACATGTATAGCCATTATATCGGTACCACCGGATTTGTCAATCTTTTTTTGGCTCAGATCCGCTTGAACAGCTTTTCCAGCTGCTTCTCGGTCATCTCCACCGCCACGGGGCGGCCGTGGGGGCAGTAGCGCACCTGGCCGCTCATCACCGCCTGGGCCACCCGCTCCAGCTCCTGGGGGCCGCTCTTCCAGCCCCCCTTGATGGCCGCCTTGCAGGCCATGGTGTGGAGCAGCTCGTCCCGGGCCGCCGAGGGATCCGCCCGGCCGGTGGACAGCAGCTTCTGGGCGATCTCCAGCAGGGTGTTCTCCACGTCCCCGGGGTCCACGTCAAAGGGGGCCTGGCGGACGATCAGGGCGCCGCCGCCGAAGTCCTCCACCCCGAAGCCGAACTCCTCCAGCAGGGGCAGGTGGGACAGCAGGACCTCTCCCTCCTGGGCGGAGGGGTGGAGGGTGAGGGGGACCAGCAGGGTCTGGACCATGGGCTGGTAGTCCTGGGCCTTCATCCGGTCAAAATTCATCCGCTCGTGGGCGGCGTGCTTGTCGATGAACAGCAGTTTTTCCCCCTGCTCCACCAGGATGTAGGTGTGGAACACCTCCCCGGCCACCCGCCAGGGCTCCGTCTCAGGCTGAGATTCTTCCACAATTTCGGCGGATGCGGTGGAAACTTCCCGTGGCTCCGGCTCCGCCTTGGGTGCGGGAGTCTCCGGGACCGGCTCGGGCTGAGGGGCCGGCTTGGGCGGCTCCTCCCATAAAATATCCACAGGGCGGTGGGAAACCTGGAGGGGTTTCTTCTCTTTTTCTGCTTTTTCCGGCGGATTCAGGGGTGGGAGCTCCGCCTTTTCCGGCTGCTCCGGGATTTTTTCCACATATTTGACCTGTTCTGTGGAGAATTTTTTCTCCTGGACCGGAGTCCGCACCCGGGCCGCATCCCGGAGGGGGAGCTGGGTCCGCAGGGGCTGGGGGGCAGGATTCCCCAATTTGATCTGATTTGTGGAAACCGTGTCGTGGGGGGCGGGGCGGTCCGGGGCGGCGCTGGGCCGGGACCGGTCCCGTTCCAGGGCGGAGAGGACGGCGTGGTAGACCGCATCGAACACCCGCCGCTCGCTGCCGAACTTCACCTCGGTCTTGGCGGGGTGGACGTTGACGTCCACCGCATTGAGCTTCATTTGCAGGTGGAGGACGCAGGCGGGGAATTTTCCCACCATCTTCTGGTTTTTGTAGGCCTCCTCCAGGGCGGCCATCATCAGCCGGGACTTGATCTGCCGCCCGTTGACAAAGAAGTACTGGCAGCTCCGGCTGCCCCGGCAGCAGGTGGGCAGAGAGGCGAAGCCGGTGACCTCCATCTCCTCACCGCTGCCCTGGACGGGGAGCAGCCCCAGGGCGATCTCCCGGCCCAGCACGGCGTAAACCGAGGATTTCAGCTGTCCGTCCCCGGGGGTGAGCAGCTCCTGCTTGCCGTCCCGGATGAATTTCACGCTGACCTCGGGGTGGGAGAGGGCGGTGTGCTGAACGGCGGCAAAAACTGCCGCCCCCTCGGCGGAGTCCCGCTTCATAAATTTCAGCCGGGCGGGGGTGTTGAAAAAGAGGTCCCGGACCACGATGGTGGTGCCCAGGGGGCAGCCCGCCTCCTCCACCCGGCCGGGCACACCGCCCTCCAGGGCCAGAGAGGCCCCCAGAGGAGCGTCCTGGGTGCGGGACATCACGTCGATCCGGGAGACGGCGGAGATGGCTGCCAGGGCCTCGCCCCGGAACCCCAGGGTGCCGATGGCCTCCAGGTCGTACTGGGTGCGCAGCTTGCTGGTGGCGTGGCGGAGGAAGGCGGTGGACAGCTGGTCGGCGGGGATGCCGCAGCCGTTGTCGCTCACCCGCAGGAAGGTCATCCCGCCGTGGGCGATCTCCACGGTGACCGCTGTGGCGCCCGCGTCGATGGCGTTCTCCAGCAGCTCCTTGGCCACGCTGGCCGGCCGCTCCACCACCTCGCCGGCGGCGATCAGGTCTGCCACATGGGTGTCTAATACTTTGATGTCCGGCATGAGCCACCTCCAAAATAAAATCGTGGTTGGTTTTCGTTGAATGGTTTTTGCCCGCCCCTTCAACCGCCAAGCTTCCAAGAGAAGCAGGCAGACATTGGCGGCATTTCTGGCAGAAATTCAGGGGCAGCGCTGGACAGGGCTGGGTGGGTATCCCTACGAGGGCCGGCAGGCGCAGCCGCGCGATTGCCAATTTGATACGCTGTGGCTGGATGCTGAGGGCTTGCTGTGTACAAGCCCTGCACCGCCGCCCTCTCATGGGGTACCAGGGGCCGGGGCCCCTGGCGTCTTTTCCCCGATTTTTGACGGGAAAAATCGGGTCGCCCGGAGGCGAAATCATCCTAACCACCGTCCCGCCCGCAGGCGAAACAGTTTATCAAATTTATGCCTGGGAGGTTTGATCTCGTTTTCCTGGCACTTGCGCCAGAGGTCCTCGCCCTCCCGGCGGGGTCTGCTTTTGATCGCAAAAGCAGACGGAAAACGATCAGGGGCTTCGGCCCCTGAAACCCCAAAGGTCCGCGGCGGTGCAGGTTTAGGACGCCCCCAGACCGTGAGGTCCAGCCCTAAACGAATCGGTCAGGTGCTTTTCCAGCTTCGGCTGCCGCCCCTCGCTCAGCCACACCACAACCTTGTTTCGTCCTGCACTTTTTAGAAGTGCCCGCAAGGCCGCACCGGGTGCAGCGTTCTGGGGAAACACGGTTCTTTCAGAAATGCGGTGTCAATGTG